>CAZBBZ010000103.1:811-8609 GCA_964489925.1 uncultured Rhodobacterales bacterium | reverse complement strand
CAGTTTCTATTTCGGCAAACCGCATCCGCCGATTTACAGCCTTGCACGCCAAAAACTGACGGACATGAAAGGCGCGATCGTCCCGGACGAGCGAATTTTGTGCATTGGGGATGGCATAAAGACGGATGTGCTAGGCGCCTCTGGTGAAGCGCTCGACTGTTTGTTTGTCGCTGGCGGTTTGGCTGCAGAAGAAACAGGCGTTCAAAACGGCTCGCCGGATGCGGACAAGTTGCGGGCATTTTTGAACGATGCACAACTGTCGGCACGCTATTCTATTGGCTTTTTGCGGTAGGCGCAGACATGGTGCAGGCAGGGCGTAGAGGCGCCCGCGCAATAATATTACAACATTTATGAACGAAAGCTGGATTTGTTGCGCAATAATATTGCTTAACAGATCAGAATCGGCTACATTTATTCCACTGTGTTTTTGTAGAAAGACCAAAGGGTGGGGAAATGTTAGACCAGTTAGACGGGCTTATCGGCACCATATTCATTGAAGATATGGTAGAAGGCCAATCGCGCAGCGTCACCAAGACGATCGCCAACGCTGATATCGAGGCATTTGCCAACCTATCCATGGACCGCAACCCGGTTCACTTGGATGATGACTATGCCAAGTCGTCCATCTTTGGGGGTCGTGTGGCGCACGGCATGCTGACCGCTGGTTTGTTTTCGGCGATCATCGGCGAACAGCTTCCTGGCCATGGTGCGATCTATTTGGGTCAGTCTTTGCGGTTCTTGGCGCCGGTTCGCCCCGGTGATGAGGTTTGCGCGACGGTAAGCGTGCGCGAAATTGACCGGGAAAAGCGTCGGGTTACGCTTGATTGCCTTGCCACAGTAGGCGAAAAGGCAGTTCTAAAGGGCGAGGCATTGGTTCTTGCGCCAAGCCGCGATATCGACTGACCGGATTTGCCCGGTTGCGATTTTCGTCGCATGTAACCGGGCGGATCTTTGAAACATCTAAAAACCTACACCGGACTGAACGACGACCAAAAGGGCGCTGCTGTTTCTATCGGCAACTTTGATGGCGTTCACTTGGGGCATCAAT
Organism: uncultured Rhodobacterales bacterium; assembly: GCA_964489925.1. GTDB lineage: Bacteria > Pseudomonadota > Alphaproteobacteria > Rhodobacterales > Rhodobacteraceae > CAYLLD01. Next base: position 7,561 of record CAZBBZ010000103.1, on the reverse strand, counting down.
CGGTTTTGGCCCTGACCCGCGTGGCCGCCGCCGAGCTGAATGCGCCCCAAGCGGTGATGACCTTCGAGCCGCATCCGCGCAGTTACTTTGCGCCAGACGCTCCCGCTTTTCGCCTGATGAACGCAACCGCCAAGGCGCAACGGCTGAACCGTTTGGGCGTGGATATTCTTTACGAGCTGCCCTTCAATAAAGACTTCGCGGCCCTAAGCGCGGATGATTTTATTTCTGAGGTTCTGATCAAAGGTCTTGGGGTGCGCCATGTCACGGTGGGGGCCGATTTCTGTTTTGGCAAAGGGCGCAGTGGCGATCCGAAATTGCTGAAAGCTGCTGGGGGTGAATTTGGGTTTGGCGTCACGACGGTTCCACTGGTCTCTGACGATCAGGGTGATTTTTCCTCGACCGCGATCCGTGAGTGTTTATCCGCTGGCAAACCGCTAGAAGCCTCGCGCATGTTGGGCCATTGGCATCGTCTTGAAGGCCGGGTTGAACACGGCGACAAACGCGGCCGCACGCTGGGGTATCCGACGGCGAACATGGCGCTTGATGGGCTTCATTTGCCAAAATTTGGCATTTATGCGGTTCTGATTGATATCGAAACCGGAGCGCATAAAGGGCGGTATCGCGGGGCGGCTTCGCTTGGGGTGCGTCCGACGTTTGACAAAGAAATCCCGAACCTAGAGACCTATATTTTTGACTTTGACGGGGACATCTATGGGGAACAAATCTCTGTCGCATTGGTGGATTTTTTACGCCCGGAAGCGAAGTTTGAAAATGTTGACGAGTTGATCGTTCAGATGAATGCGGATTGTGACGCAGCGCGCCAAAAGCTCGCCTCGACGTTTGGTTAACGGGCGGATAGCGGGATCATCATGGCCAAAAAGCTTCGCCACAAGTTCTGGGAAAAATACGAAATGGACGCGCTGAGCCCACATGAATGGGAAGCGCTTTGTGATGGGTGCGGCAAGTGTTGCTTGCTGAAGCTGGAAGACTTTGACACGGCGGAAGTGGAATACACCAATATTGCCTGTCGGTTGCTCGACGATGCGACATGTCAGTGCAGCCAGTACAAAATTCGCAAACAGCTGGTGCCGACATGTGTGGTGATTAGTCCCGAAACGATTGAGACTTCGGCCTATTGGATGCCCGAAACCTGCGCTTATCGGCGCTTGTATGAGGGAAAACCCTTGCCCGAGTGGCATCCGTTGATTACCGGAGATAAGGACTCGACCCATAAAGCTGGCATGTCGATGATTGGTCGCACCGTGCCGGAATTTGAGGTCGACGAAGACGACTACGAAGATTTCATTATCGACAAATAGGGGAACGCCCAATGTGGTTCACGTCCGACAATGCCGGCCCCGCCGCCCCAGAGATCATCGAAGCGATCGCCGCCTGCAATAGTGGCTATGCCACGTCTTACGGGGCTGAAGATGCGATGGAACGGGTTAAGCGGCGTTTGCGCATCATCTTTGAAAGTCCCGAGGCGGAAATCTATTTGGTACCCACAGGCACAGCGGCCAATGCTTTGGCGCTGGCGACCTATGTGCAGCCTTGGTCGGCGATTTATTGTTCGGATCATGCCCATGTTGAATGGGACGAATGCGGCGCGCCGGAGTTTTATACGGGCGGTGCCAAGATGGTGTTGGTTGCGGGCAAGAATGGCAAGATCAGCCCGACGGCCCTGCGCGATAGATTGGCCAATGGCACCCAGACGGATGTGCATCAAGTGCAACGCGGTATGCTGACGCTGACCAATGCGACAGAGCTTGGTGCGGTTTATAAGCCTGCCGAAGTGAGCGCGCTTTGTGCGCTGGCCAAAGAGTATGATTTGCCCTGTCACATGGATGGGGCGCGGTTTGCCAATGCGATTGTGGCAGCCGATTGCACGCCTGCGGAAATGACCTGGAAAGCGGGCATTGATGTGCTGAGTTTTGGCGGCACAAAAAACGGCTGTATGGGGGTCGAGGCGGTGGTCCTGTTTGACCCGAAAAAGGCTTGGGAATTCGAGTTGCGCCGCAAACGTGCGGGGCATCTGTTTTCCAAGCACCGGTATTTGTCGGCGCAGATGGAAGCCTATCTAAAAGACGACCTTTGGCTGAGCCTTGCGCGCAGTGCGAATACCGCAGCCTCGACCCTAGAATCGGGCCTGAAAAGTGCGGGCAAAAAGATCATCTATGGGCGCGACGCGAACATGGTCTTTGCCAAGTGGTCGCGGGCGGAACATCAACGCATGATGGATGGGGGTGGGAAATACTACTTGTGGCCCCATACAGCGACCTTGGATGGCGACCCGGACGAGGAGTTGGCTTGTCGGATTGTATGTAATTGGGCGACGCGGTCCGATGAGATTAGTGCGTTTACCCAGCTGGCACGGAGCAGCGATCCGGCGGGCTGAATTGGTTAATGTTTCGTTAATTTGGTGCCTTTTTTGAGCGAAACGCAGGAAAATGCGGGAATTTCCCGATTTTTCCTTTTATTTTCAGCGTGTTACGCTAAAAAATCCATAGGCACATCCCGTACACAACTTGTACACATCCCGTACAGCACTTTTTGTTAGTTCGTTAACAAACCCTTACCAGAGTAACCCTGCCCATGACCGCATTCGCCTGTCGGCGAAACCGTTTGTACACATCCCGTACAGCAACTTTCGCCAGTTCGTTAACAAACCCTTACCAGAATTACCTATGCCGTGACCGCATTCGCCTTGCGGCGAAACCGTTTGTACACATCCCGTACAGCAACTTTCGCCAGTTCGTTAACAAACCCTTACCAGAATTACCTATGCCGTGACCGCATTCGCCTTGCGGCGAAACCGTTTGTACACATCCCGTACAGCAACTTTCGTCAGTTCGTTAACAAACCCTTACCAAAAACCATCCTAGAGCATTCATTTTCATCAGCCAAAAATGATTGCTCTTGTTGGTAAAGATAAGATTAACCCGCCAAATAGATATCCAAATGCGCCAGACGGTCTTGGCCCCAGAACACTTGATCGTCCACCAGATAGGTCGGCGCGCCAAACACGCCGCGTTCTAGCGCTTCGTTGGTGTTGCGCTCGATGGTTTCAGACCCGCTTAGCATGCCGCTATCCGCAAGGCTCGCGTCAAAGCCGCTTGCCACTAGGATGGATTTGACCACCTCGTCTTGGGATATGTCTTTTTCTTCGACCCAGCAGGCTTTCAAGAAGCCTTGGACCAAGCCCGCAAGATCGCCGCCGCCCGTGTCTTGTGCGGTGATGATCGCGGACATCGCGGGCACGGGGTTCGTGGGGAAAAACGCAGGCTTTGGATTGATCGGCATCTTATTGAATGCGGCAATGCGTTCCAGTTCTTGCAAGCGGTGCGCTTGGCGCGATGGGTGACGCATGGCTGGCGGCAAAGTTCCGGTCGCCTCAAAAATGCGCATCAGGCCAAATGGCTTATAGGTCAAGGTTGCCCCATGTTTGGCCGCTAAATCTTCGATGCCGTTCCCCGCAAGATAGGTGAAGGGCGAAATTGGGAACAGAAAATAGTCGATATGGGCCATGTGATGCCTCCTTTTTTCCAAGCTATCCATTGAACGCGGCCCTGCCCCTTTGCAAGGCGATACTTGTTTGCTAGAGCCTGTGCGCATCACGACCCGCCACATCCGGCGTGATCATCTTGGATAGGCTAAAAGATGTTTGCAGCATCCGCGCCACGCCGTCCAAAAACGGGACAAAGGAACGCTTTATGCCATCCACCACTGGGCCTAAGTTAATTTCAGGAAACGCCAACAAACCCTTGGCCAATCGAATTGCCAAGCGCGTGGGGTTTCATTCGGGCCAGCCCGTAGATCTGGTGGATGCGCGGGTCGAGCGGTTTAACGACGGCGAGATTTTTGTTGAGGTGTTTGAGAACGTGCGGGGCGAGGATATGTTTATCCTGCAATCCACGTCCAACCCGGCCAATGACAACCTGATGGAGTTGTTGATTATGGCCGATGCACTTCGCCGATCTTCGGCCGCGCGCATCACGGCGGTTATTCCCTATTTTGGATATGCGCGCCAAGATCGCCGCACCAAAGCGCGCACACCGATTTCGGCTAAGCTGGTGGCAAATCTAATCACCGAAGCGGGCATCGAGCGCGTGTTGACGATGGATTTGCATGCGGCGCAAATTCAGGGTTTTTTCGATATTCCGGTGGATAACCTTTATGCCTCGCCCGTGTTTGCATTGGATGTGAAGCATAATTTTCGGAAAAAGATGGACGATGTGATGGTCGTCAGCCCGGATGTGGGCGGCGTGGGCCGCGCGCGTGAATTGGCGACGCGGATTGGCGCGCCTTTGTCGATTGTGGATAAGCGGCGTGGGGCGCCCGGCGTGGTTGACGGGATGACGGTGATTGGGGACGTGAAGGATCGGACCTGTATCATCATTGATGACATCGTTGATACGGCTGGCACGCTTTGCAAAGCGGCCGATACCTTGATGGAAGCGGGGGCGAAAGAGGTCCATGCTTATATTAGCCACGGGGTTTTGTCGGACCCGGCGTGTGAGCGGATCACCAATAGCGTGATGAAAAGCCTTGTGGTCACGGACACGATTGAGCCAAGCGAAACGGTTAAGGCCTGCAAGAAAATTCGCTATGTGCCGACCGCGCCGATTTTGGCGCAAGCGACGTTGAACATCGCGACCGGGCGCTCTGTCTCATCGCTGTTTGATGATGATACTTTGGGGCCGCTGTACGAGGGCTTTTACCCCGGTCTTTGATCGAATGGTGCGCGCGTCACTCGCTGCGATTGGCCAAGCCATAGCGCAGCGGGAAGAAGGCGATAATCGTCAGCACGCCTGCGATTAAGAATGGTCCGCCGGGGAAATAGATGTCCCCGTCTGGTCGTGCGAGCCAGAAGAACACTGCTGTGGTGCCAAGCGAGGCGATGACCGAGCAGACCGCTTGGATCGAGCCTAAAATCCCCTGCAATTCGCCCTGCTCCGCATCTGATACCTGTCTTGTCATAATGCCCGACAAGGCCGCGCCTGCGAAATGGGCGGTGGCCGAAATGGGGATAATTGCAAAGACAAAAGCGGTTGAGGGGGCAACGGAGAGCGCGAAAAAGGCGACCACAGCAGCGAACATGCCGATCCAGCAGGTGGTGGCTTCGCCGAACTTCGCGATTGCGATGCGGATCAGCCCGCCTTGGACAATCGCGGTGATGACGCCGTAAACGGTCAGGCTGATGGCGATCATGCGGGCGTCCCAGCCGAAGGATTCTTTGCCCCAGTAGGGCCAGATGGCCGGATAGGTCCAATCTGCGAGCGTGATGAGCGCCATGACGATGAGCAAGGGGCGCAGACCTTCTAGGCGGAACGCGCGGGCGAGTGATGAAAACGGATTGGCGCTGGCCAGTGAAAAGGCGCGGCGGTTTTCGTCCTTGAGGGATTCTGGCAGGATGAAAATGCCGAACAGCACGCCAATAAAGCTAAGTGCGGCGGCTAAAAACAGCGGCGTGCGCGTGCCGAACTCGGCAGCGATACCGCCAATGGCGGGGCCGATGACAAAGCCGAGCCCAAAGGCTGCGCCGATGAGCCCAAGGTTGGCAGCGCGCTTTGCTCTGTCGGAGACATCCACGATGTAGGCGGCGGCAACCGTGTGGGACGCCCCGGCGATGCCTGCCAAAAAGCGGCCCAAGAACAGCACCCAAACGGACCAAGATACGGCCATCAACAGGTAATCAACGCTGAGGGCGGCCAGCGAGATCAGGATTAAAGGGCGGCGGCCATAGCGGTCGGATAGCGCGCCGATGATCGGGCCGAACAGGAACTGGTTGATGGCGTAAATGGCGGTTAGGAACCCGCCGATCAATGCGGTTTCTGCGATGCTGCGGTCGGTGAGTTCAGCCAGCAAATCGGGCATGATTGGGATGATGATCGACATGCCCAAGGCGTCAATAAACACCACAAAGACAGCGAACCACATGGCGGGTTTGCGATCGGTCATCTTGATTGATCCTAACGGAAAAAATATGCGTTGGGGGATCAGTAGCCTTGTGATTTGCTTGGCACAAGCACGCTGACGCGATAAGGGGTTGCGGCCTTTAACCGCTAGGGGACCAGGGGATGTTTTCTAAACCTATTTTTGTCGCTTTGTTTTGTGCGCTTGCAGGGCTGGCGCTTGCCCATGAAGGGGCAACTGGCATTGTTAAAGAGCGTATGGACGGGATGAAGGCGATTGGAACGGCGATGAAGTCGCTTAGCAAGACCCTGCGCAGCGAAACGCCGGATCAAACGCTGATTGTGGTGTCGGCCAAGGCAATCCGGGCTCATTCAGGCCAAGCGATGCTGGATCTTTTCCCGAAGGGGAGTTTGGAAAAGCCCACGGAAGCCAGCCCGAACATCTGGACGGATTGGCAGCGGTTTTCTGAACTTGCGAATAAACTAGAAGACCGCGCGGGCTTTTTTGAGGAAAAGCCGTGGACGGCGGATGTGAAGGTCATCGACGAGATTGGTCAGATTTGCAAAGACTGCCACAGAGATTTTCGCATCAAGCACTGAGGCGCCTTAAAGCGCGAGCTTCTTTGACACCGTCGTTTCGTTTTGCGCGTAATCCACAAAGCCCATCTTGCTGTAAAAGGCCTGCCCGCCGGTATTGTAGCGTTTGATCGTGGCATCAATGGCTTTGATACCCACCCTACGTGCGCGCTGAATGGTTTCAGCCATCATTGCACTGCCGATGCCGCCCTGTTTGGCGTCCATTGATACAAAGGTCGCGATAACGGCCCAATCGGGGGGC
>CAZBBZ010000103.1:0-801 GCA_964489925.1 uncultured Rhodobacterales bacterium | reverse complement strand
TATTCCGGTTTTGGCATCCTTAGCACCTGCCAGCCCTGAACTGCGTTATCAATTTGCGCGACGACACAAGACAGCGCCTGTTCCCCCAAAACATAGGCGCGCATGGTGTCAGGCGTAAATTCATCCGTTATCGCCGTCGATCCGCCCGCGAGGATCAAGGGGTTAATCACTGCGCACATGGCGGCTGCATCGCGGTCTATGGCTTGGCGGATAATCATCGCGCGCTTTCCTAATACGAAAAACGCCCGGACCCATCGGTGCCGAGCGTTAAATTATTTGCTGGACTTGGACCGCTTACGGCCCCGGTTCCAAAGGGCTTGATTAAAGCCCCAGATCGCTGATGAGCGTGGTCAAGTCGTTCACACGTTGTGCCAGCGCCGTTGCCGTTGCAGCGTCAGCACCTTCGATGCCGCCTTGCGCGTCAGCCACCATCGCTTCGACCGCATCACGCGATACATCGCTGCGATCCATCGCGGTTTCGGCCAAGACGGTTGCCGCTTCGCCGGACACTTCGGCAAACCCGCCTGTTACCACATATTCGGTAACAGCGCCGTCTGCGTGAACTTTGATAACGCCCGGACGCAGGGTTGTTAGCACTGGCGTGTGATCGGGCATTGCGGCCAGATCACCTTGCATGCCCGGCAGCTCCACCATCGTAGCGGCGGTGCTGGCGAGTTTCTTTTCCGGGCTAACCAGATCGAATTGGATCGTATCAGACATTTTTGCCTCCTATCGGCGCCGACCTCCCGGCCCCGCCTCCCCGCCCAACCACCTATCTTGCCCCATTGATCGAGTAAGATA
>CAZBBZ010000102.1:0-8615 GCA_964489925.1 uncultured Rhodobacterales bacterium | reverse complement strand
ATGGCCATAACGAGTTTGCGGAAATTTTCTGCTTGTTTGGCTTCGGCAGAACCCAGATCAAGGTTGGTGAGCTTTGTCACCCCATCAACCAGTTTGGCGACATCTACGCCAAACAGATCAGAAACCTCTTGATAGCTGGCTTTGGTATCCTCAATGGTGTCGTGCAACAGTGCTGTGATCAGCGAGGCATCATCGAGCCGCTGTTCGGTTAGGATTGCAGCAACCGATACAGGATGTGAAAAATAAGGTTCACCGGATCGGCGGAACTGCCCTTCGTGCATCCGCTCGCCATATTCATAAGCAGCCGCGATCTTCGCCTCATCGCTGCGTGGGTTATACGCTTTGATAAGTGCAAGAAGATCGTCAACGTCGATCATGTGATGTCCTGGTAAGGTTTAAGCGCGCCCCAAGACCGCGCGCTTTGGGTTTCTTAACGTTCTATTTGGCCTCTTGGGCCTCCATCAATGCGCGTAGCAGATTTTCATCCGACATATCGTCATCTGGCTGGTCATCGATATCGGGACGCCCACCAAATGAAGTCGCATGGCTGGCAGATGGGGTCGATGGACCACCACCACCCATCAACAACGCCATGGCGTCGTCTTCGGGTTCATCAACTTCGATCTGATGCTGATGCGCTTCGATCGCACTTTCGCGCAATGTGCTGGCGTGCAAAGTTTCGTCGGCAATTTCACGCAAAGCCACAACCGGGTTTTTGTCGTTGTCCCGATCCACTGTCGGATCAGAACCAGATGACAATTGCCGTGCGCGATGCGCAGCAAGCATTACCAGATCAAAGCGATTTGAAACTTTGTCGACGCAATCTTCAACCGTGACGCGGGCCATGTTTTACGATCCTTGCATGAGCCAAAATTCTCGTGAAGGTCGCAGATAACCATGCCCCGCCGAAATAGCAAGTATTTATGTCGCGACTTGAACCCCATTTGGACGGTAAAACGCCCACAAATCGCGAAAACACAAATTACAATTTGGTGTCGTTCAGGCCCTTGCTGACCGAGTCCATGATATTCACTTTGATTTTTTCGCCACCTTCGTCGATCGCGGTGGCAAATGGTGCAACAACCAAAACACCCAAACCAACGATGGCTGCGGTCAAAACAACCCAATCAGTTGTTACTGCACCGGATTCATCCTTAACAAAATTCTTAAAAAACACACCAATAGTCATTGTCTTACACCCCTTGGGCACACAGCCCTTACTAGTTACTCCACACACCCTCGGGACAAACACCACACGTTAGCCGTCAAGGTCGTCAGCAATTTACGCGGATCCACATCAATCCTTGCTGATGAGGATGGTATGGCGACGAATTGTGTCTAAATTTTGGCAAATGAGGCAGAAATGCTTTCTTTTACGCTTTTTTCGTCATTTTTTCGAAAATTAAGTCCAGATTTGTCGCAAATTGGGGAATTTGGATAGATTCAGCCACATTTGCCGTAATAGGTTGTGAATTAGATGCGGTTTTGCCCAAATTGCGCCGCGCCAATATAGCCGAGCGTAATATAGTAAAGCGAAACCAGATCCACCTATTCGTATGTTTTGACAATAATTCTAGGTTTTCAAAATCCACGCCAGTATTGACGAAGCAAAACGCCCCTCTAGCCATCAGTTGCATGCGTTTATTATTAGGGCCTATTATATAGTGTCCAAATCCGCAGACGATGTGCCGTCTGAGCTAAGCCTCATTTTCACAAATAACTTTAAGCGCGTTTATATCGCTTAGCGGCAGCGCGTTGATCATTTCAGAAAGCGACTGCCCCGTCACCGGATGCTCCCAATTTGGCAACACATCCCGGATGGGAACCAGCACGAACGCCCGTTCTTGCAGCCGTGGATGCGGTAAGATCAGTTCTTGAGGCGTTTCTATTTTCTGTTGAGCAAGCGGCATATTGCGCCAAGCATTATAAGTGTCGATATCCGGCAGAACCCGGTCGCCAAATGCGATCAAATCCAAATCGCACGCCCGCGCGCCCCAGCGATCTGAACGTTGACGCCCAAGATCATCTTCGACCTGATGAAGCCGCTCCAATACCTTTTCAACTGGCAGGGTTGTATTCGCCGTTAACGCCGCATTAACATAATCTGGGCCAGAACCCGCTGGAAATGCAGGTGATTGATACCACCTGCTAGACGCGACAATCCGAATAGTGTCACATTCAAGCGCAGTGATACTATACTTTAAGTTGATAATAGGACTTTGCCCCGCGTGAGCGAGGTTCGCCCCTAAAGCAACGATGATTTGAGTAGGTAGTGCCATTAAACCGTTCACAATGTAAAATTATGCAATAATGCTGATTTTTTACAGCATCTTATCATCTTGCCCAAGGTCATTTCTGAGCATAAGTCGCGAAGACTTAACAGGAGTCAAACATGTTCTATAGAGACGAGCGCCTTGCGCTTTTTATTGATGGGTCGAATTTATACGCCGCAGCCAAGGCTCTAAATTTCGACATTGATTACAAACTGTTACGCGCAGAGTTTATGCGTCGCGGCAAACTTTTGCGTGCATTTTACTATACCGCCCTACTGGATAGTGAAGAATATTCGCCGATTCGCCCTTTGGTCGACTGGTTGAATTACAACGGCTTCACAATGGTGACGAAAGCCGCGAAAGAATACACCGATAGTATGGGTCGACGTAAGGTCAAGGGTAACATGGACATCGAGCTTGCGGTCGATGCGATGGAGCTTGCACCGCATGTAGACCACGTCGTTTTGTTTTCTGGTGACGGTGATTTTCGCCCTCTAGCTGAAAGCCTTCAACGATCTGGAGTTCGCGTATCGGTTGTATCGACCATCCGTAGCCAACCACCGATGATTGCTGACGAACTTCGTCGCCAAGCAGATAATTTCATCGAACTCGACGATCTACGCGATGTGATTGGCCGGCCACCACGCCCTGAAGGGGAATATGACCGTATGCCAGCTGAGGCTGTAGAAGCCGTTGAAGCGGCAGCTGAAACTGAAAACGACAGCGAATAAGCTCCAAAATGATGACCATGCCCATTGAGCCAAGGCTCTTTGGACGTGACCGGAATGCAGGGCCCGCGCTAAAAAACGCGGCCCCCATTTCGATCAACCCCATAACGCGAAGACTATTTTAATAGATCAGGCGATTGCGTGATTTTCAGCAACGCCGTCTAGACCCACCGCGACTAAACGCCTAAATGAACGTTGTCGTTCGATTTTACAGGCGCATTCATGACGAAACCACCTCTCAAACTTTACTTGGCCGCGCCGCGCGGTTTTTGCGCAGGCGTTGATCGCGCCATCAAGATCGTTGAAATGGCGCTTGAAAAATGGGGGGCGCCCGTGTTTGTGCGCCACGAAATCGTGCATAATAAGTTCGTGGTGGATGGCTTGCGCGACAAAGGCGCGGTTTTTGTCGAAGAACTATCCGAATGCCCTGATGATCGCCCGGTCATTTTTTCCGCACACGGCGTTCCAAAATCGGTTCCCCAAGAAGCGGAACGACGCAACATGGTCTTTGTGGATGCGACCTGTCCATTGGTGTCCAAGGTCCACATCGAAAGCGTTCGTCATTACGAAAATGGGCTGCAAATGGTGATGATCGGGCATCGCGGCCATCCCGAAGTGATTGGGACTATGGGTCAACTCCCTACTGGGGAAGTCCTATTGGTGGAAACCGTTTCAGATGTCGCCGCACTTGCCCCGCGCGACCCGTCGCAACTGGCCTATATCACCCAGACCACCTTGTCGGTGGATGACACCGCAGAGATTGTTAAAGCGCTGCAAGCACGCTTTCCCGACATAAAAGGCCCGCACAAAAAAGACATTTGCTATGCCACCACCAACCGCCAAGAAGCGGTCAAAGCGGTTGCACCACACATTGACGCGCTTTTGGTGATTGGCGCCCCCAATTCGTCGAACTCGCAACGGTTGGTCGAAGTCGGGTCAAAGTCCGGTTGCAAGTATTCCCAGTTGGTTCAGCGCGGCGCAGACATTGATTGGCGCGCGCTGGAGGGCATCACATCCGCAGGCATCACAGCCGGCGCATCTGCCCCGGAAACCCTTGTGAACGAAGTGGTCGATGCGTTCAAGTCCCGCTTTGATGTCACCGTTGAAACCGTTGAAACTGCAAAAGAAAACGTGGAATTCAAAGTCCCACGCGTATTGCGCGACGCGGTGGCATGACGACCGAAGCAAGGGGCACGGTTTTGACCCAAATCCCAAAGCCTGCGTTAATTTTGGGCCTCGCTGGTACATTGCCGTTTATTGCGGGTGCCGTGATGCTCATCAGTCCGGGGACGATTTCCAACCTAACCGGGGTCAGCATCATCGGCGTGCGCGTGATGGCACCAACCGTGTTGCTGATTTATTCGCAAGTCATTCTGACATTCATGTCAGGCGTGCTTTGGGGCTTTGCCACAAAGGCCGAGGGTCGACTGGCCACAATCGCCTATATCGCATCCGTTGTACCGGCACTCTTTGTGTTTTTCACCGCGTTACTGACCATCGCGGCCCCCTCGCTGTTGCCCTATGCGATTGGCTTTGCATTGCTCTTGCTAATTGATTTCGGCTTTTGGCGTGCAGGTCTCGCGCCCGTTTGGTGGATGCGCCTGCGGATCGCTATTACAGTGATTGTGCTTATAACTTTGATCACCGCACTGAGTATTCTATGACCGATCAACGCACCATCGATGTCTATAACAACAGCGCGCAAGACTATGCCGCGCGGTTTAGCAGCGACAAGCCCGATGCGCATCTGCAGCGATTTGCAGATGCTTTGAAGCCAAACTCCAGAGTGCTGGATCTTGGCTGCGGACATGGGAGCGCAAGCGCAGAGCTTTGCGCATTGGGCCACGACGTCTTAGGATTGGACGCTAGCCAAGCGATGTTGGACATCGCGGCGAAACAATCAAATGCGACGTTCCAACTGGGTAGCTTTGACGAGATCAACACGCTTGGCCGCTTTGATGCGGTCTGGGCCAATTTCGCGTTGTTGCACGCCGCACGCGACGCCCTGCCCCGCCACCTATCCGATATTCGCGCAGCGCTTCCTGACGGGGGTCTGTTTCATATCGGCATGAAAACCGGCACAGGCGCAAAACGCGACGCGATTGATCGACGATATACCTATGTTACGCAGGATGAATTGAGCGGGCTTTTGACGAAAGCCGGTTTTGACATAACCCATATGAGCTTTGGCGAAGGGCGCGGGCTTGATGGAACTGTGGCCCCTTGGGTGGTGATACTGGCAAAGGGACAGGCATGATGGAGCTGGTGGCCTACACAGATGGGGCATGTTCGGGAAATCCCGGTCCCGGTGGATGGGGGGCGCTTTTGATTGCTCGTGATGGCGACACTGAAATTAAGCGGCGCGAACTTTCAGGCGGTGCGCCTGAGACCACGAACAATCGCATGGAACTCACGGCCGCGATTGAGGCGCTGAACGCACTGGAACGTGCCTCTATTATTACGGTTGTGACCGACAGCACCTATGTGCGGGATGGGATCACCAAATGGATGGCGGGTTGGATGCGCAATGGATGGAAAACCGCCGCCAAGAAACCGGTAAAAAACGCGGAACTTTGGCGCGCCTTGGATGAGGCACAGACCCGTCACACGGTAACTTGGGAATGGGTCAAAGGGCATGCAGGGCACGAAGAAAACGAAATAGCCGATCAGCTTGCCCGCGATGGCATGGCGCCTTTCAAGGCTCAAAAATAGCTAGGCAAACGGCTCAATCCATCTGCCTAGCTGTGTAAGAACACGCTCATTTACGCCGTTGATCGAAAAAGTAAGCCGGCGCATCCCAAAACGGCTTACCAGTCTCCCGCCAGACTTCTGTTTTGCTCAGGCCGATGTCCTTTAGCTGTTCATCGCTAAGCCGCGCCAAAATCGCGCGCTCATTTGAAACTGCGTGCAAATGAAGGGCATAAGCGATCAGGCGGCGCAACAAAGACTTACGACGAAGCGCCGGACGCATTGAGAGAATGTGATCCGTACGCGTTGCCACCATCATGCTATTTGCGAGTATTCCTAACATCTTATAACTCCTTTTTTTGAACATGACTTGTATTTGCGGGCTAAACGACCAAAATGCGAGTCAGCAAAAAAATCGTAATGTTAGAAAAAGTAACATGTCGCTACCTCCGCTAAGCGCCCTGCGCGCATTCGAAGCTGCCGCACGGCTAAAGTCGCTTTCTGAGGCGGGGCGCGAGTTGAACGTCACCCATGCGGCCATTGCCCAGCAAATCCGCAAGCTAGAAGACTGGATGGGCCGTCCCCTGATGCGCCGGGTCGGGCGTGGGGTGGAACCAACGGACGACGGCAAAATGCTGGCTGACGGGTTAAACACGGGCTTTGGTCAGATCATTCAAGCGGTGGAGCAGTTTAATCAAAGGCAAAACAGCCGCCCCTTAATTATTAGCGTCACGCCAAATTTTGCATCTCACTGGCTGATCCCGCGCTTGGGCGCATTTCGCGAAGCCCATCCAGACATTGAATTGACCATAGATGCCACACCTAAATCGGTAGATTTAAGCGCTGGGGATGCGGACATCGCAATCCGGTTTGGAAAAGGCAAATGGCCGAACTTGACCGCGTCCAGATTGTTTTCTGCCAAGCTCGTTCTGGCCGCTGCTGCCACCTTGGTTGAGGGGCGCGAAATTTCGTCACCAAAGGACCTTCGTGCCTTTCCACTTATCCAAGAACTCGGCAGTGCCGAACTTCACACGTGGCTGCGCGCCCATGGGTTGGACAACATCGAGGATTTCAAAATTTCGCAAATGGCCGGACATCTGATGCTGGATATGATCCGCAATGGACATGGCATCGGGATATCAACGAGTTCGTGGGTGAACGAAGATCTGAAATCCGGGCGTATCGTTTCCTTGTTTGAAGCCCGCGGAAACGATGATTTGGCTTACTATGTGGTGACGAAATCCGGCGTTTTACCGCCAGCCGTCAAAGCCTTCTGTAAATGGTGTCTCGCGCAGGAATAGGCTTATTGAATACAGGGCCAAGCCGCTTTCATTTCGCCAAACGCCGGATGCTGGAGTTCAGCACCAATCCCAATGCGCAGCTTGTCAGCCATCCCGCCATTGATTTCCAAGACGGCTTTCACCTGAAGTCCGCCATCAATCACCGCTTCACTAAGCGGTTCAGCGTTGCGGTGGATATATGTCACAACGCCAGCTTCATTCACAAAAAGCATATCCAGAGGGATAAGCGTGTTGCGCATCCAAAACGTAGCGTGGGACGGTTGATCATAAACAAACAACATGCCCGCAAACCGCGGCATGCTTTTGCGGTGCATCAGACCACGCGCTTGTTCTTGGGGATCATCGGCAAGTTCGATCGTAAAGCGCGCTTTCGCACCCTCATGGCGCAGATTGACGACATCTTCTACGCATGTCTGTGCGATTGCGGCACCGCTAACGGCCACCCAAGTCAAACCAGTCAGGAAAGTTTTATAGACGATCTTCATCGATTGCTGACGCATAGTCCCAGTTGCGGATCTCTGCCGCCATCTGGCCACGCGGCCCACCCATAATACGCACGCCAACCGCTTCCCCGGGCTGCAAATCTGCAAGACCGTAAAGGCGCAAGACTTCCATGTGCACAAAGATATCTTGCGGGTCGCCAAAGATGTTCACAAACCCAAACCCTTTGGATTTGTCGAACCACTTCACCCGGGCAGGCAAAAGTGCTGTATCAGGTTCTTGACCGTTCAATAGATCCGTTGGGCGATCAGAATCGTCGAGTTCGAGTTCTTCTTCGACCTCTTCGACTTCGGGCATTTCAATATCAAGAATATTGGTGGCTTGGCGTCCACGATCGGTGCCTTGCACCTCGACCATTATTTCAGCGCCTTCAGCAATAGATGAACGACCGAAATTGCGCAGCACATTTGCGTGCAGCAACACATCACCGTCATCATCTTCGGTTACGATAAACCCATAACCTTTTGTGGTATCAAACCACTTTACACGACCCTTAATCATTTTTCGCTTTGACCACCTTCAAAAAGTAGTCAGCCCTCGTTATGTCGCCAACCCTGAAAAGCACGGATTCGTACTCCCCTGATATGTAGACCGCAAAGTTTACCAACAGGCAAGCGAAAGGCGCAAATTTCCCGATTTCTTCACCTGTGAAATGAATGTTTTTCTGAAAATATGAAGAATATAGATTTAGGTTTACCGAACAAGTCTTGGAACTTCTTGAAAAGGCTGCATTTCGTCATGTTTTAACAAATGCCAGATGTAATTTACGGGCTTAGACGCGTGACGCTCCAGTCTTGGTTCGGCGACCCGCGCTCCCAGCGAAAACGGTCGTGCAAACGGTGCGCGCCATCGGCCCAAAATTCGATTTCCGTCGGCTCGATCACATAGCCCCCCCAAAACGGCGGACGTGGGGGATTGGCACCTTTGGTGGCAGTTATCTTTGCCACCTCTGCCATGAGATGCGCACGAGACTTCAATGGCCTTGATTGTTCCGATGCCCAAGCCCCTAATCGGCTTTGAAGCGAGCGAGACGCGTAATATTTATCCGCCTTTTCAGGCGCTTCACGGGTCACTGTGCCACGTACGCGAACTTGGCGGCGCAGGGACTTCCAATGCATCACGAA
>CAZBBZ010000101.1:0-8695 GCA_964489925.1 uncultured Rhodobacterales bacterium | reverse complement strand
TCTGGGACCATTAATCCGTTTGAACTTTGGGAAGATCCGAATTTTGACTACGAAACCAGTCCATTCTGGGGAACGTTTGGAACAATTCGGATGGAAATTGCCAATGATGCTGTCGGTACGCCACTTCTTATCGGTCCCACCCCGTCATATGTGATTAGTGCGACGAATTTGCTTTTCGATGCAGACGTTTATCTGTCTATTCCCGCGTTCGGCTATGAGGATGTTTTGCTGAACGATGGGGAGGTTAATGCGCAATATCGTGTGTTCAACGAGACCAATGAAATCGTTTATTCGGATCTTGCCTTTGTTTATGCCTCGGATGAAAACTTTCGAGTTTCAGTTTCGGCCTTTCCGCCCCGCCATACGGGACCGGCCGAACGCGCTACAAGCCAAGACGTTGCCGGACTCGCGCAACTTCTCGAAAATCCAGATGCGGTTGATTTTGGACCCACGGCAGAGGCGGCGGGCGTGGCTCGCGAAACCTGTTTGATTGATTTTGGTTGTTATGTGGGACTGGACTTTCCGTTTACCACGATCGTTTCCGATTTGCCCCATCAGACTGGGACAGAAATTACCCCTGTTCCAGTGCCGGGCGCTGGGATGCTTTTGTTGGGCGCACTTGGTGCATTGGGCTTGCGGCGCAAAGCGGAATAGATACAAAAAAGCCCCGGCGCGCACGCCGAGGCTTTCTAATTCGATATTTAGTAAGACTTAGATGGCAGCTGCCAAAACCTCTTCGTCAACGAATTCTTCGTATTGCTTGAAGTTCTCGTTGAACATGGCCACCAGACGCGCCGCTTGGCGGTCATAGGCGTCTGATTTGTCCCAAGTCCGGCGTGGGTCCAGCAAGATGTCTGGCACGCCCTCACAAGCGACAGGCACGGAGAAGTCGAATACATCGTCAACACGGAACTGCGCATCGTTCAGCTTGCCGTTCAATGCAGCGGTCAGCAACGCACGGGTTGACCGGATCGGCATCCGCGAGCCAACCCCATAAGCGCCACCAGTCCAACCAGTGTTCACCAACCAGCAATTCGCGCCATGCTTGGCGATCTTTTCGCGCAGCAGGTTGCCATAAGCTTCGGGGCGACGCGGCATGAATGGCGCGCCAAAACAGGTTGAAAACGTCGGTTGCGGTTCCGTCACGCCTTTTTCAGTGCCAGCAACTTTGGACGTAAAGCCCGACAAGAAGTGATACATCGCTTGGGCCGGTGTCAGCTTGGCAATCGGCGGTAGCACACCAAATGCATCACAAGTCAGCATGATGATGTTCTTTGGAACCCCACCCAGCCCGCTTTCTGACGCGTTGGAAATGTAATCAAGCGGATAAGCACAACGCATGTTTGGCGTTAGGCTATCGTCTTTGAAATCCAGAACCTTGGTTTCTTCGTCGTAAACCATGTTTTCAATCACAGTCGAAAACATCTTGGTGGTCGCGTAGATTTCTGGTTCCGCATCCGCTGAAAGATCAATGGTCTTGGCGTAACAGCCGCCTTCAAAGTTGAAGGTCGCTGTATCGGTCCAACCATGTTCATCATCACCAATCAGAACCCGGTTCGGGTCAGCCGAAAGCGTCGTCTTACCTGTACCAGACAGTCCAAAGAAGATCGCCGTATCTTTGGGATCACCTTCCGCGTGGTTCGCAGAGCAGTGCATGGGCATGACGCCTGCTTCTGGCAATAGGTAGTTTAGGATCGAGAAAATCGATTTCTTGTTCTCGCCTGCATATGACGTGCCAGCGATCAAAACGAGCTTTTCTTCAAAAGAGACCGCAATCACAGTTTCTGAACGACAGCCGTGCTTTTCTGGGTCGGCCGAAAAGCTTGGGCAGTTGATGACTGTAAAGCCGGGCATAAAGGTATCAAGCTCTGCCGCATCTGGGCGACGGAACATGTGACGGCAAAATAGCGCATGCCACGCAAGTTCGTTGACCAAGCGCACATCCAAACGATGTGCAGGGTCCGCACCTGCAAAAAGATCCTGCACGAAGTAGTCGCGCCCCTTCATGTGCGCGGTCATATCTGCGCGCAACTGATCGAAGGCTTTGCGTTCCATCGGTTTGTTGTTTTCCCACCAAATCGTATTTTCTACGCTTGGCTCGCGAACAACAAATTTGTCCTGCGGCGAACGGCCTGTATGTTTGCCCGTTGAAACCAAAACCGACCCACCAATGCCAAGCGAACCTTCGTCGCGGCGAATGATCTCTTCTACAAGACCGGCCTCGTTTAGGTTGTATTTGACAGATTTCAGATCAGAAATGCCCATATCCCCAAGACGCATCTTGGGGTTAACTCGACCCGTAGTCATGTATTCACTCCTTTTGGTGTCGATAATAACGCATCGACTATAGTTTTCCGCTGGACCCGCTCCGGCGGCACGCCGCTAATGTTATGCGCGCGTATAATGTCTCTGTCGAGAGAGTCTAGGATTAGAACAGGAATATGGTGACAATTAGCCGCAAAATGTGTTTCGAAGGCGTATAATTCGACGAATTTTCTCTGGGGATTTAACGTTTTCTTGCCAAGATTCATGTTTAATCGCTCTGAAGCCGTGCAGAACGCCGGTTTGATATAAAAATTTCGGGCAGTAAAATCCGGATCAAAATCCCTTAAAAACTAAGGGTATCCTTAGCGTTCTGGCCTTGCAAAAAACATGCAGCCGCTAAATCGTCGTTAACCTGTCCAAATTTTGCCACATCTTTTGTGTGGTTTTTATGTGTCCGTAATCTAACGATTTTTTCGGTTACACCGGTATAGGATTGTTTCTGTTACGGACCTGACAAATACTGCGCCTAAAAACGCACAACACGAGGAAAATCGGGTAATGGCAAGAATAGCCTTGGTGGATGACGATCGTAACATTTTGACTTCGGTTTCAATGGTTCTGGAAGCAGAAGGTTACGACGTACAGACTTATAATGATGGTGCAGCAGCTTTGACGGCGCTATCGGATGAAGAACCCGATCTAGCGGTGTTCGATATAAAGATGCCGCGCATGGATGGTATGGAGCTTTTGCGCCGCTTGCGTCAAAAGTCAGACCTTCCAGTGATCTTTTTGACATCGAAAGATGACGAGATTGACGAAGTGCTTGGTCTTCGGATGGGTGCGGATGACTACATGCGCAAACCTTTCTCTCAGCGTCTGCTGGTTGAACGGATCCGTGCAATTCTGCGGCGCAAAGAAGCCTTGGCCAACGAAGAAGAAGGGCTAGAGGACGACGATGTCATCCTTAAGCGCGGCTCGTTGACCATGGATAAGCTGCGTCACACCGTGTTGTGGAAAGGCCAGAACGTCACCCTAACAGTGACCGAATTTCTGATCCTTGAATCGCTTGCGAACCGTCCCGGTTTCGTCAAGTCGCGCGATCAGTTGATGGATGTTGCGTATGACGATCAAGTCTATGTGGATGACCGGACTATCGACAGTCACATCAAACGCGTGCGCAAGAAATTCCGCGTCGTAGATGATGAGTTTTCTTCGATCGAAACACTCTACGGTATCGGATACCGTTACACCGAGGCTTAAACCTTGCCGACGGATGCCGCTATGGAAGGCGACCAGAGTTCTGGCCGCGGTGAAGTTGTTTTCACCGCACCAGCTAGTATGCAGGATGCCGACAGCTCGAAGCGTTATGCCGAAAGCTTTGGCATCAAGTACTCGCCGCTTGCCCGTAAGATTGTCACGTTCAACCTTGTCGCGTTGTGCATGATGATGACGGGTATTTTGTACCTGAACCAATTTGACGAAGGTCTGATTTCCTTGCGCGAGCAAGGGTTGGAATCCGACGCGCGGTTCATGGCCGAAGCCTTGGTTCGATCCAGTGATCAAATCGACGTCGATGACGGCATTAACGCCGATACGGTGCGCGTGTTTCACGAGATTGCGCAAAACAGCAACTCGTTGATGCAAATTTTTGATACCGAAGGCACCCTGCGCGCCTATTCCGATGGCGCGAGCGGCAATTCCATTTTGAATCGGGACCTACTGTTAGAAGACGAAGCCGATGAAGAAACCGGCTTGATTGGCATGGTGTCCAATCGTGTGCTGCGGATTTTTGATTTTGATGCGATCCCGCTGCCGCCCCTAAAAGAACGCCTGCGCTTCACCGAAGAAAGCATGCGCTCGGCACTAAAGGGTAACTTGCGCCGTGCGCGGCAATCTGACAGCAACGGGCAGATCATTTTGATCGTCGCTTTGCCCTTGGTGCAGCATAATGCGGTGGCTGGCGCCTTGGTCCTGTCCACCAATCCCGGCGAAATTGATGGCATCGTGCGCAAAGAGCGCGGCCAGATTTTGCGGATTTTCTTTCTAGCGATGATCATCAACGTGATCCTGTCGCTCGCTCTTGCCAATACCATTGCCCATCCTTTGCAAGAATTGGCCGAAGCCGCTGAACGAGGCGGGGCAACCAATTCAAGACGGGTGAACCCGGAACGAATTGAAATACCAGATTTGACCGGACGTCCGGATGAAATTGGGTATTTGGCCGGTGCCATGAAATCCATGACTTCCGCGCTTTATGATCGAATAGACGCGAACGAGGCATTTGCCGCCGATGTGGCCCATGAAATCAAGAACCCGCTAACTTCTTTGAAGTCGGCTGTGGACACGATGAAATATGCCAAAACCGATGAGCAACGCGATAAGCTGTTGCGCGTGATCAAGGTTGATGTGACCCGCCTTGACCGGCTTGTCACCGATATTTCCAACGCCTCGCGTTTGGACAAAGAACTTGTGCGCACGGAAATGGATCCCTTTGATCTGAATGAACTCTTGACCAATTTGGTGGAATACAACCAAGATGGCGCGGATCAACGCGGTGGGACATTGGTACCTGACCTCTTGCCCGGCGAGTTGACCATTCAAGGCCTAGAGGGTCGTCTGGCGCAGGTCTTTGTGAACTTGATCACCAATGCGATTTCTTTCACCGAAGAAGGCGGCGTCATTACCGTTAAAACAGAAATGCGCGATGCAAAAACGGTGCGCGTCTTGGTCGAAGACAATGGCCCCGGTATTCCGGATGCAAACCTAGCGGATGTGTTTTCGCGGTTCTATTCCGAACGCCCGGATCAGCAGTTTGGCAATCACTCTGGCCTTGGTCTTGCGATTTCCAAACAGATTGTGGACGCTCATTCCGGCAGTATTCATGCTGAAAACATTCGACCCTTGGGTGCTGGTTCAGATGTTGCACCAAGTGGTGCGCGCTTTGTCGTCGATCTTCCGGTCGGATGAGCGAGCCAGAGCTAGACCCAACGCAAACCGCGCCTGATGGCGATCGAATACACGCCAGCTGTGTCGCCTTGGACGGGGTTGGCGTGCTGTTCATCGGTGCCTCCGGGTCTGGAAAATCTTCTACCGCTTTGGCGATGATTGCGCATGGCGCGACCTTGGTGTCAGACGATCAAACCCGCCTTTCGGTTGATGGTGACAAGCTGATCGCCCATGCCATTGAAGGTTATGAAGGCATGATCGAAGCGCGCGGTGTTGGCATCCTAAAAACTTCCTGCAGGCCGCAAGTGCGCGTGGCCTATGTGGTGGATATGGACAATACGGAATTGCACCGCTTGCCACCCAACCGGGTCGAAACCCTGATGGGTTTGGACGTTCCATCACTTTATGGCCGCGAAAACGCATTCTTGGTCCCAAGCCTCTTGACGCTCATGCGCGGAGAGCGTCTTAAATAGCGCAAGGTTTGTTAAGGGATCAACAAGCAGATGCAGTCATCTGAGCCGCGCGAAGTTGTGTTTGTAACCGGGCCATCAGGGGCAGGGCATTCAACCGCGATCAACATTCTTGAAGACTTTGGATTTGAAGCCATCGACAACATGCCTTTACGGTTGATTGATCGGCTTTTGGATCGCGACGATAGCGATGATCGCCCGCTTGCACTTGGTATTGACCCGCGAACCCGTGATTTTTCCCCTGAAACACTGCGCAGTGCGGTCAAACGGGCGCGCCAAGACCCAACCCTAAAGCCGACACTGCTGTTTATCGATTGCTCGATTGATGTGCTGTTGAACCGCTTCAGCGAAACCCGCCGTCGCCATCCATTGGCGCGCAATGAAGCGCCGCGTGTTGGTATCGAGCGCGAGTTGGAATTGCTGGGAAGTTTGCGCGATTTGGCGGATGTGGTGGTTGATACAACCCAGTTGTCGCCCCATGATTTGCGCGCTGAACTTGGCCAGTGGTTTGCGCCCGTTGCTGAAACCGAAATGTCGGTCCTCGTCCAATCGTTTTCTTATAAACGCGGGCTGCCACGCGGGGCGGATTTGGTCCTTGATATGCGGTTCTTACGCAACCCCCATTGGGACCGCAGTTTGCGCGAAATGGATGGCCGGGATGCACCAGTTGCAGAATATGTTGAAGCGGACCCACTTTTTTCATCATTTTTTGATAAATTGAAGGATATGACAACTCTGTTACTCCCAGCTTACAAAAAGGACGGCAAAGCTTATCTGTCAATCGCGCTGGGCTGTACCGGAGGGCAACACAGGTCTGTTGCCGTTACGGAAAGACTGGCAAAAGAACTTGCCGAAAATGACTGGCAAGTGTCTATTCGTCATCGGGAACTTGAATTGCGCGGCATGGTCGAAGCGCGCGAGCGGAAATAGGTGTAGTTTGTTTGGTATCGTGATCGTCGCCCACGCGGGGCTGGCGGACGAATATTTATCTGCGATGGAACATGTGGTCGGCAAGCAGCCGCAAACTGCTGCTGTGCCTATTGCTGCGGATAGCGATCGGGATGAACGACAACGTGCAATTTGTGGCGCAGTTGCGGAAGTGGACAAAGGCGACGGCGTCGTTTTGGTCACTGATCTATATGGCGGCACGCCCTCTAATCTTGCGCTCAAAGCCTGTGACACCCCGAAACGGCGGGTGCTTTACGGGGCCAATCTGCCGCTTTTGGTCAAGCTTGCTACTTTACGCAAAAAGCCCATCAACGATGCAATCGAAGAGGCGATCACAGCCGCGCGAAAATACATCAATTGCACCGATGATGTTGCACGCAGTTAAACTTCACGTCATTACTAGCCCCCATGCAATTTACCGCTGAAATCATCAACGAAAAGGGCCTGCACGCGCGGGCCTCTGCGAAATTCGCCGAAGTCGTCCAGCAATTCGACGCGGACGCGGCTGTGAACCATGAAGGCGTAATTGTCTCTGGCGACAGCATCATGGGGCTTTTGATGCTAGGGGCCTACAAGGGCTGCTCGATTGAAGTGCAAACGTCCGGCAATCAGGCCAACGAATTGGCCGACGCGATCAAAGCGTTGCTGGCCAATAAGTTTGACGAAAAAGAATAAGCCCTAGCGCGTGGGCACCGGAACATCGCCGCGATAATCATAAAAGCCGCGCCCAGATTTGCGCCCTAGCCAACCAGCTTCCACGTATTTGACTAACAGCGGGCAGGGACGGTATTTTGTATCTGCCAAACCGTCATGCAAGACATGCATTATCGCCAAACAAGTGTCCAAACCCACAAAATCCGCCAGTTCCAACGGCCCCATCGGGTGATTGGCGCCAAGCTTCATGCAGGTGTCGATGCTTTCAACCGTGCCAACCCCTTCGTACAGCGTGTAAACCGCCTCGTTAATCATCGGGATCAGAATGCGATTGACGATAAAGCCGGGGAAATCTTCTGCGGTTGCGGACTGTTTGCCCAAACTCCCCACCAGCGCTTTCATGGCGGCAAAAGTATCTTCGTCCGTGGCAATGCCGCGAATAAGCTCGACCAACTGCATGATCGGCACCGGGTTCATAAAATGAACCCCCATGAACCGCTCCGGGCGGTCCGTGCGCGAAGCAAGCCGGGTGATCGAGATTGACGAGGTATTGGACGCCAGTATTGTATGATCGCTCAAATGAGGTGCAAGGCCCGCGAAAATAGCGTTCTTGATGTCCTCGTTTTCCGTCGCCGCCTCGATCACCAAATCCGAAGACCCAAGATCGGCAACATCGCCCGTGGTGTGCAGGCGCTTTAGGGCGGCTTCGGCGTCCGTACTCGACATCAGGTCTTTGCTCACCATGCGGGTCAAAGACTTTTCAATGACCGCCGGGGCTTTTGCCAAAGAGTCCTTGCTGTTGTCGTTCAGACGCACGTCATAGCCGGCACTTACAAGCACCTGAGCAATGCCATTTCCCATTTGCCCTGCGCCCACCACGCCAACGGTTTGGATTTTAGTCACGCAGGATCTCCTTGGGTTTCATAAGGATGTAGATAGGCGCGCAGGCGCGGTGCTTGCAACTGCAAATACCTGTAAATTCCAGCAAATACTATCGTGTAAAATTGGAGGTTTAACAACTTCATAACTGACCCTGTGCGACTGTCGCCTTTGTTGGCGCGGATATGATGCAGGCGATGCAGTATGACGGTTTTACTCGACGGTAAGATTAACTATCACCAGTATCGCTTTGGGCGCTCGCAGCAGCGGTTTCGCGGGCCAAAGCCGAATTTAGACACCCCCTACATCGCTTTCATCGGTGGCAGTGAAGTTTTTGGAAAATTTGTCCCCCACCCGTTTCCAGATCTCTTGGCCAAAAAACTCAATCACGGGATCGCTAATTGGGGAACCCCCGGCGCGGGGGCAAGTTTTTTCTTGCGCGATCCGGTGGTGCTTGAAGCCTGTTCACGGGCCAAGGTTTGCGTGATTTCCGCCATGGGTGCTGTGTCGATGTCCAACCGCCTGTATTCCGT
>CAZBBZ010000100.1:0-8763 GCA_964489925.1 uncultured Rhodobacterales bacterium | reverse complement strand
GTGGTGCAAAACTGTCCAAAATCTGATCGCTGGTCAGATTGGTTTCAAACTCACTTACCGCTTCTTGGCGGGCCAGACTTGGCGCTTCGAGCGGGTTTTCCGATTGTTCCCAAATATCCACGTCGTTCAGCACCCATTTGTCGTCGCGCAGAACCGCTTGTTTCGCGGACACCCGCTTGTTCAAGGTGCCGTTGCGCGCAAAAACATAAAACACGGGCTCAAACAACAGCGACCCATCTGGGTTGGCGCGGCGGGCTTGGATGATGGTCTCGGTCCCGTTTTTTGCCTGACGCAACCATAAACCACCCTCGCTAATCGACAGCAGCGAGGCTGCGTTGCCAGACAGCGAGCTGCGCATAAGTTCGTAGTTGCGCTGCGTGCCTGCAACGATGGGGTTCAGGATGGCGATGACCAGAAAGCCGATCAAAACAGCGATGCCAACCGGGATTAAAACAAGCCGCAGGGCCGACACGCCAGAGGCACGAAAAATCACCATTTCAGAGCTGCGTGCGAGCGAGGCGAACAATGAAATCGAGCTAATCAGCATAATAAGCGAAAACGCAGCCCCCAGCGATTCAGGCACGCGCAGGGCGGTGAGGGTCAAGATTTGGCCAATTCCGCTGGCTTCATCCGAATAGCGGCGGACGTGTTCCACGAACTCGACGATAAAAATCAAAGCGGCGATAATGCCCATCACACGCAAAAACGTGACCAAGAACCGGCGCGACACATAGGTGGGTAACGTCATCGCGCGCCGCCCTTTAGCCGTCGACCGTTTTTGGACGCGATAACGATCAAAGCCGACCCAATGCCAGCGCTAATCAGAGCCGGGGCATAAGACAGCGGCCAAAGGTTTGCATTATTGGCAATCGCGCCTTTGGCCAAAATCGCCAAAAGCTGGACGAAAATCATCAACCCAACCGCCACCGTTAGACGGGTAGATAAACCCGATCGTTTGAAGGATCCGGCCAAAACCCCGCCCAATGCCAACATCGGCAGGGTCAAAACCAAAAGGGGCAGCGAGAGTTTTTCATGGGCTTCGGCCAAATAAACCGAATAGGGCCGCTGAGGGGGCAAAACTTCTTCAGCTTGGAAAAACACTTCATGTACCAAATACTCGCGCGGGCGGCGCGTTCGTTTTTTCTGATCTGAAATGAATTGCGTTAGATCAAACGGAAACCGATCAAAGGCCACGCTAGTCACCGCCTTACTCGCCACATCGGTTTCCTGAATAGCCCCTTCAAACATCACCAACAGCACTTTGCCATCGTCGTTAATCAGCACCGCACGGTTGGCCGTATAGGTGATCGGTTTGGCGACATCCCGGTCGTCATGCAGAAAAATTCCGGCCATTTCCCCGGCTGTATTGCTGTCGCGAATGAACACGGTGATGCCTTTGGTGGGGTGATTAAACCGCCCTTCAACCACCATAGAGTTCACGAATTTCGTCTGAATTTCCTGTTTGCGATCATTCAGCCGCGTCGCACTGACGGGCATCAGGTAAAGCGTCACCACATACATCGCCAGCATGGTCAAAGCCGAAAACGCCAAAAGGGGTTTTAACAACCCCCAAGGGCTTTGCCCGGACATCAACATCACCACCAGCTCGCTTTCCATATAAAGCCGGTTCAGCGTGAACAAGGCGGCCGCAAAGGTCGCGAGCGGGATGACGAACATCATCACCGTGGGCAGCAAAAGGGACGAAAATTCCAAAAACACCATTGCGGATTCGTTGCTGGCGACAATCGTGTCGATCAGGCGCAAGGACTGCAAAAGCCATAAAACACCGGTGAACACGAGGGCGAAAAACCCCAAAGGGCTTAACAGCTCTACGAACAGATATCGATCAAGTCGGTTCAATTCGTCAAAGCCCTTTCGATCGAAAACCACGCCTGCCTGTGGTATTTTGTATCCAGAGGCTGGTCAAGCAAGCGAACGGTCCCTAAACCCTATCGGCAGTTGCTTTTTGCTTAGAGGTGCCAAGCCCATGACCCCGACTATTGAAATTTCTTTTCAAGATGCCTCGATCGATCAGATTGACGCGCTGAGTGGAACGCTGGTTCTGATGGTGCCGGATGATTGCAAACTAGACCGACTGGCCCGCCGCGCGGATCGACTGTCAAAAGGGGCGGTTAAAAAGGCAGTCGGTTCGGATGAATTTGCTGCCCTTAGTGCCGGGCATGTCATGCTTGCAGGCGTCATGGTCGGCTTGGCCGCGCGCAAAGTGGTGCTGCTAAAGCTTGATAAAAATGCCAGCGCGACGGACGCACGCCGGGCAGGGGCGCGCCTCGCGGCTGCGGTTGCATCGGGTGATCTTGCGGTTTTAGCCGGATCATTCAAACACGCCGATCAGCTAAGTTACGGGCTTGCGCTGCGCGCTTACAAATTTACGGACCGCAAATCTGGCGACACCGATAGCACCGGGCGCAAGGCGGTATTTTTGGTGGCGGACCCGGAAAAAACCTCTGCGGCGGCACAGCCCATGGCGGCACTTGCAGAATCCGTGTTCTTTACCCGCGATCTGACCAATGACCCGGCCAATATTCTGACCACAGATGAATTTGCCGCCCGCCTTGCGGCCATGGGCGAGTTGGGCATTGAAATTGATATCCTTGAAGAAGACGACCTCAAGAAGCTGAAAATGGACGCGTTTTTGGCCGTAGGCTTTGGCTCTGCCACGCCCACCAAGATGGTTGTGATGCGGTGGAATGCCAAACCGGGCGACGACGTTGGACTGCTGGTCGGAAAAGGCGTTGTGTTTGATACGGGCGGGATTTCCTTGAAACCGCCCGGTGGCATGGAAGCCATGACTGGTGACATGGGCGGCGCGGGGGTCGTTTCTGGCGTCATGCGCGGACTTGCGCTGCGTAACTCCCCTGCAAGCGTGGTTGGCATCGTTGGGCTGGTGGAAAACATGCCCGGCAGCCGCGCGCAACGACCTGGTGATATCGTTACATCTATGAAAGGTGACACGATCGAGGTCATCAACACCGACGCGGAAGGTCGGCTCGTGCTGGCCGACGTCATGTGGTACGCGCAGCAAACCTATAAGCCTAAATTTATGATTGATCTGGCCACGCTCACAGGGGCGATGGTTATGGCATTGGGCCATGAAAACGCAGGCTATTTTTCCAACGATGATGATTTGTCCAAAGCCTTGAACAAGGCGGCTGAACAAGAGGACGAAGGCGCGTGGCGCTTGCCCCTTGGCCAAGGCTATGCGGATCAGTTGAAAAGCAATTTGGCTGACGTGAAAAACGTGGGTGGGCGCCCGGCCGGGGCCATTACTGCGGCCGAATTCTTGCAGCGGTTCGTCAAACCTGAAACCGCTTGGGTGCATATCGACATCGCAGGCGTTTCAAGTCAGGCCAAAAACACGATTTATGCGACCAAAGGCGCCAGCGGTTGGGGTGTGCGCACCCTTGATCGTTTGATCCGCAACGAGTTGGAGTAACCCTTGAGCGAGGTTTACTTTTACCACCTCACCGAAACGGCGTTAGAGGCGGCTATCCCAACTTTGTTGGAAAAGTCGCTGGAACGGGGATGGCGCGTGGCGGTGCAAGGCACTCATACCGATCGACTCGCATTTTTGGACCGCCATTTATGGGCCTATGGGCAGGAAACTTTCCTTCCCCACGCGCAAGCCGGCGGGGACCATGATGCGCGCCAGCCGATTTTGCTAACCGATACTGAAAGCTATCCCAATAAGCCGCAGATTTTGATGCTGATCGACGGGGCGATTGTTGACGCTGAAAACTTGGACCAATTCGAACGGGTCTGCGTGTTATTTGACGGCAATGACGACGCAGCAACGGGCCAAGCACGCAGCTATTGGACCGCTTTGAAAGATGCAGGGGCAGAGCGCAAGTATTGGTTTCAACAAGGCGGCCGCTGGACCCAGAAAAACACTTAAGTAATATGTAGTTGCGTGGTGTTTTTAATTTCTTCCATCGACATGGTCGAGGTGACTTTGAATATAGAAACCTGCTGGATCAAGCTTTGATAAAACGCATCATAAGCCTGCGCATCTGCCACCCGCACCTTCAAAACATAGTCAATCTCACCGGCCAAGCGATGCGCTTCTAGCACCTCCGGGCGCGATTTCACGGCTGCTAAAAACCGCTCTTGCCAGTCAGCTTCATGGGCCGAGGTTTGCACAAAGACGAAAAAGCAGGTGCCTAAGCCCACCGTTTTCGGGTCCACCAGCGCGGTTGTGCCCGTGATGATGCCGTTCTCGCGCAGCTTACGGATGCGGTTCCATACTGGGGTTTTGGAGGAGCCGACCTTTTTGGCAAGACTTTCAAGAGGTTGCGTCGCGTCGCTTTGCAACTCTGTCAGTATTTTAAGGTCAATCGCGTCTAATTTGATTGAAGATGACATTTATTGATCCGTTGGCGGAATTTTTTTCTGATATATGGCTAAAAAATTCAAAATGATAGAACAAATTCCTCTTTGGCAATAAGCTGTAACCCCGTTAGGTTGCGCCTATGACCCATGATTTTTCCATTATCGCAGTTGTTCAAGCGGGCCGCCTTGCGCATGAGGCTTTGCTGTTCATGGCGTCTTTACGCGCCGTGGAACCGGATGTGTCTGTGCTGTTGTTTGAACCTCAACCGGGTCCAAATTGGCGCGACGATCCGCGAATTTCTGATGATATCCGCAAAACCTTGCTGGATTTGGGGGCTGATATTCAGCCAATCGCGCAATCCACTTGGGGTCAAGCCTATCCCAATGGCAACAAGGTGGACGCGCTTTGTGCTGCTCCGTCGGGGCGCAACTTCGTGTTTTTCGACACGGATACGCTGTTTCTAAAGCCGTTTGATATCGAGTTCCCGTTTATCGCCCCCACAGCGTCCTTGCGACGCGAAGCAACTTGGCCCAAGCCGGATGCGTTTTCCCGTGCCGAAATTTGGTCAGCACTTTATCAAGATTTTGGCATTGATATTTCCCCCAGCCTTGATGCCACGCGCGACGTGGATGATTGGGAACGGAATGCCTATTTCAACGCGGGTTTCTTTTGCGGCGCGGATGCGCGCGCCTTTGGCCAGCGGATGCGCGCGGTAATGCTTGAAATTACTAATGCCGATTTGCCAGAACTTAAAGGCCAAGCATTATTCCCGTGGCTCGACCAAATCGCCCTTCCTTTGGTGATTGCAGAACGGGGCGGCGGGCGGAACGATGCCATAGCGAGCGCGATGGATGAGGATTTGACCTGCCATTGGCGGGTTTTAGCACTCGCATATGCGCGTGAAGCGGCGTGGAAGCTTGATTGCCTCGAACAAGTGGCCAATAGCCCAGCGATTAAGCCGCTTTTAGAAAAATACCCACCCTTTGCGCAGCTGGTGTTTGACGGGGCAGGGCGACAGCTGCGCGATGATCTTGCAGGGCAAACTTTCGCAACCGAACAGCCGCTTCGCAAAGCGATTAGGTCCAAAGGGCTTTGGCTGCGTTAGCCGCTTTTGCGGGCCGCTTTTTCAGCGTGACCCGAAACGCCTTCGCGCGCTTCAAGCCTTGCCAAAACATCCGCGAGCGCCACATCATTGGCCGCAAGCATCACCAGCAAGTGATACAGCACATCCGCCGCTTCATCCGTCAGATTGGCAGCATCCCCTTTAGCGGAGGCAATAATCGCTTCAATCGCTTCTTCGCCAAATTTTTCAGCGCATTTTTCGCGCCCCTTGGCCAACAGGCTTGCGGTATAAGAACTATCAGGTGCCGCCCCTTTGCGCGCGTCTATGGTTGCGGCCAAACGGTTCAAAACATCGCTCATACAGTCCTCACATTCAGACCCGCGGCAGCCATATGCGCCTTGGCTTGGGCAATTGAATAAGTGCCAAAATGAAAGATCGAGGCGGCCAGAACCGCGCTCGCATGGCCTTGCGTCACACCCTCAACCAAATGGTCCAGATCACCCACACCACCCGAGGCAATCACCGGAATGCGCACTGCATCTGCAATCGCACGGGTCAGGGGTAAATTGTACCCCGCTTTGGTGCCATCGCGATCCATAGAAGTTAACAGGATTTCACCCGCGCCGCGCGCTTCCATATCTTTGGCAAAAGCGACGGCGTCTATCCCGGTTTCGCGGGTGCCGCCATGGGTGAATATCTGCCATTCACCATCCGCCGTCGTCTTGGCGTCAATCGCCACAACGATGCACTGATTGCCGAATTTATTGGCCGATTGGGACACCACATCTGGGTTCGCGACGGCGGCTGAGTTGAACGATACCTTGTCAGCGCCTGCCAGCAGCAATTCGCGCACATCTTCTGGCGCGCGCACGCCACCACCGATGGTCAGCGGCATAAAACACTGTTCCGCCGTGCGCCGCGCCACGTCTAAAATCGTGCCCCGGTTTTCTAGCGTTGCCGCGATGTCGAGAAAGCAAAGCTCGTCCGCCCCTGCCGCATCATAGGCCCGCGCAGATTCCACCGGATCACCAGCGTCCACCAAATCAAGGAAATTGACGCCTTTGACGACGCGGCCGTCTTTGACGTCCAAACAGGGGATGATGCGCGTTTTTAACATGGGGGCGTGTCTAACGCTTGTGGGGGCGGATGACCAGTCAAACGGCATCGCCTGCTGGCGCAGGCGATATTATTTTACTTGGATTGCCTCCGGCGGAGGTATTTTTTTGCAAGAGGAAGGGGGCGCTTGTGGTGCCGTTGTTAGGTCTTTGGCAATTGAGGAACCGCTGCGATCAGTTGTTTCGTGTAGTCATCTTGCGGGTTGGTGAACACTTGTGTGGTTGGGCCTTCTTCAACAATTTTGCCATCCTTCATTACCAGCACGCGGTCGGTGACGGTTTCCACCACGCTTAGATCGTGACTGATGAACAGATAGGCCAGCCCATAGCGCGCGGCCAAATCAACAATTAGATCAAGGATTTGGGCGCGCACCGACACATCAAGGGCCGATACCGCTTCGTCCAAGATTATCAGCTCTGGGCGAATGATGAGCGCACGGGCAATAGCGATACGCTGGCGCTGACCGCCGGAAAACTCGTGGATGTATTTATCCGCATCGCGCGGGGCTAGACCGACGGCTTCAAGCGCTTCGGTGATAGCGGCCTCTTTTTGGGCCGTGTCCGGTTGATCGGCCAGCAAGTGAAACGGTTCACTAATCAAACGCGCAACTTTATGGCGGGGATTGAACGATCCATAGGGGTCTTGGAACACCACCTGCATTTTGCGCCGCACGGCCAGATTTGGCTGATGACCGGCGAACACCGGCTCTCCGCCAAGGGTGATCGTGCCGCCTTGGACTGGTTCCAAGCCCAAAATTGCGCGGGTCAGTGTGGACTTGCCGCACCCGCTTTCCCCGACCAGCCCAATGCGCGCGCCTTTGTTGATCGTGAAAGATACCTCGTCAACGGCGCGAAAATGCCCGGCTCGTCGAAACAGCGAGCGTCGGGGCAAGGCATAGTCCCGCACCACATCGCGCAGGTCTAGCAGCGGCGCTGTGTCCCCCATATCCGGCAGCACAACCCGATGGGATGAGGCTTTCATCAACGCTTTTGTATAGTCGTGGCTTGGCGCATTAATCACGTCACGGGTCGCCCCCGTTTCCATCACGCGCCCACCGCGCATCACCACAATACGATCCGCAATATCCGCAACCACCGCCAAGTCATGGGTGATCATCAGCAACCCCATGCCTTGTTCAGACACGAGGTCTTTGAGCAGGTCTAAGATTTGCGCTTGGGTGGTTACGTCCAGCGCGGTTGTCGGTTCATCGGCAATCAACAAGCGGGGCCGCAAGGCAATCGCCATTGCGATCACCACCCGTTGCCGTTGGCCACCAGACAGCTCATGGGGATAGCGCGAAAGTGGAAATTCTGCATTTGGCAGGCCAACACGGGTCAGGGTATCGGCTGCCCGCGCGCTCGCTTCAGCGCGCGACACATCTTCATGCATCAAAATGGTTTCTGCCACCTGATCCCCGATGGTTTGCACCGGGTTCAGCGCGGTCATGGGTTCTTGGAACACCATGCCAATGTCATCGCCGCGCAGATCGCACATGGTCGCTTCATCGGCGCCAAGAATTTCAATGCGCGCGGCGGGATCATCCACCTGCGTCATGGTGATCGAGCCCGCGCAAACCGCGCCGCGGGGCAGCAACTGCATCACCGACAGGGCGGTCATCGACTTGCCCGACCCGCTTTCCCCGGTGATCGCCACGATTTGCCCCTGATCTACCGACAAGGACACATCGTGCAAAATCTCGCTGTCCCCAATCGACAGCGATAGATTTGAAATCTGCAACAGGCTCATGTGCGCACCCGGCGTAAGCGCGGATCAAGAAAATCGCGCAGTCCATCGCCCATAAGGTTCAACCCTAAAACCGTCAGTACAATCGCCATGCCCGGCACCATCGCCAGACGCGGGGCAAAGGTGAACATGGTCTGACTATCGGCCAGCATTCGCCCCCAACTGGGCGTGGGCGGCTGCGTGCCAAGACCCACATAAGACAGCCCAGCTTCGGCGATGATGCCAAGTGAAAATTGGATGGTCCCTTGCACGATCAACAGGTTCGCGATGTTGGGCAGAATATGCTCAAACGAAATCCGGGCAGAGCCTTTGCCAGACACACGCGCGGCCAAGATGAAATCTCGCTTCCACAGCGAGAGTGCGCCGCCACGTGTGACCCGTGCAAAAACGGGGATGTTGAAGATCCCAATCGCGATAATAGCATTCATTGCTGAGGCGCCGAAGTTTGCAGTGATCAGGATGGCAATCACAAGCGACGGAAAGGCAAACACCA
>CAZBBZ010000099.1:0-8773 GCA_964489925.1 uncultured Rhodobacterales bacterium | reverse complement strand
GCATGGTCCAATTCAACCACATCACCCGGCGTCACATGCAAAGACGACGGCGGCAGCGTAATCTCCGCAGAATCTTGGGCAATGGTGGCTTCGCTCAGCCAACGGGCTGCAATCGCCGATCCTTCCGCACTGGTCATGACAATAGGCAATTCGGTGCTTGCGCGCCCTTCTTCATTGGCCGACGGCGCACCTGCGACAGACGCGGCCGCCTGATAATTATCCGACCCTTGCAGATAGCTGACCTGCACAAACGTCGGAGTTTGCCCGGCCGCTTCGCGCGTTAACTGCAACGGTGGGCGGTCAACTTCTTCGGCTAGTGACGCGTCATTCAGAGGCGCAACAGACGCCACACCCCGGTTCGAAAACACAATTTTCCCGTCCGTTTCAAACGCATCAAAGGCATGGGCCAGCATCAACGGTTGCAACGATGCGCGCGCCGATTGCGTATCATCGATGACAAATCCCGTGACCGCCCCGTTCAACCCCGACACATCGTAATCCGCAAAGCCTGATTGTTCCGCCAATTCCCCAACCACACCGGCCAAGGTTGCACCTGACAACCGCCCAGAAATCCAATGCCCGCGCCCATAATTCACCCCATCGCTCCAGACGCTCAGACGATCCGGAAACTCCGGCCAGGGGCGCGCATCCCACGCCCAGATATAGATCTGGTCCATATCGACCATCGGCGCGCCATAAACCGTTGAAACCGGGTTATGCGCCGGGTCTTCCCAATGCTTAAAATGCGCCTGAAAATAGCGATGCTGGATATAATCATCCCGCGCCGAGGTGGAATAATACGGCACCTCGGACTCTGACGATTTTTCATCGTAAAACACATTTGGCTGGTTGGTGCCTTTGTCGATGGCAGGGCACCCCAGTTCGGTAAACCATATAGGCTTGCTTTCAGGTGTCCACGCCGTTGGCGTTTCCGCTCTAACGCCCCCCAAACGGTTGTAATGGGGCAAACGCCACCAATTCAGGATGTCTTTATAACGAAACGTCCAAGGCTCGTTATAGGCTCCATCTGTTATCGGCGAGCGGATTTGCAAATCTCGATCCGCGCGGTTCAGATAATACCAATCATAACCTTCCCCGCCTTCCACATTGTCATGCAAATAATCCAAATCATAGATCGACCCCGCACTTGCATCCAAATGATTGGTACCATCCCGCCAATCGGACAGCGGCATATAGTTGTCCATTCCAATCGCATCGATATGGTCCGACGCCCAAAGATCATCCAAGTGATAAAGCACATCCCCCAAACCATCGCTGGGGTGATAGCCGAAATATTCCGACCAATCGGCCGCATAAGTGATCTTGGTTTCATCGCCCAAAATGCTGCGCACATCAGCAGCCAAAGTCACCAAGGCCCGCACTGCAGGAAAGCTATCAGCGCCATCGCGAATTTGTGTCAGACTGCGCATCTCTGACCCAATGGCGAATGACGCAACGCCGCCTGCAGCTTGGCACAAATAAGCGTAGTGAAGGATGAACCGACGATACGACCACTCCGGCGGCCCGCTGTAATTTACCCCGTTACCAGCAATCTGAAAATCCGACAGGGACGCCGTTCCAAAAAACGCCTCGACCTCAGATGCGGCGGCGGGGGTTTTATCCGCTGTTCCGGCCACACCGGGCGCGCGGTTCAACGTGATGCGCCCGCGCCATGGATAGGCTGGTTGATTGCCACCCCCAGTCCACGGATCATCGGCGAGATTAACGTCCGGGATATCCATCATCAAAAACGGATAGAACAAAACCGTTTTGCCATCGCCCTTCATCCGCTGGATCGCCTGAATGACCGAAGCATCCGCAGGCGTCCCTCCAAACGACGGCCGCCCTTCGATTTGCGTCATCACTGGCGCATTTGTGCGTCCAACGCCGGACACGCGCCACGGCATCTCGTTGCCATCCACCTCACGCCGCTCAACACGCGGACTGATCTGACAACGATTGCAGCGCAGATCGGTTCCGAACCAACCAACCACCAGCGAAATCGCCCCAACCTGCGGCATTTCCACCGCCAGATTATCCAGCGAGACATTCAAATCCGGCTCGCCCAGCGCGTTATTCACGTTGATAAGCTCTTGCGCACCCGCGCCTTTGTTCAAATGCACCTTTTGAGTGGCCAACGCGTATTCACCTGTCCCCGGCACCAGCGCCACGCCTTTGATCTTTGTAAACGGATCGGCCAAGCCACCAGCGCTTTGCGGCGTTGCTACCCGGCGCACGACCTCAAAGTTAAACTGCGGCACCCGATGCCCAAACTGGGCGAGCGGCAAATCCTCAAACACCACATAAGCCGTTCCGCGAAAGGCAGGCACGTTTTCAACGCCTTCAATCGCTTGGATCAATGCATCAGGCTCTTGATCTTCTTCGCCCCGGTGCAAACGCCAGTTGATCGTATCAAGCGCAATTTCATTGCCATCCGCCCAAACCCGACCGATGCGTTCGACCGGCCCTTCACAAAGCGCAATTGCCAACGATACGGAATAGGTGAAATTTGTAACTGTGGGTCGATTTTTGCCACCCCCAGTCGTCGTCTGTTCTTCTCGAAAACGGCTGGCCCAAATCACCTGCCCGCCAACTCTGACCGACCCAAAAACCCGCGGCACCGTGGCCCCTTCTGCCCCTGACATCACCCGGAACGTATCAACCTGCCCGGTGGCAACCGCCGCCGAGCCAGTGCCTAGCAGCGTTTGGTCAATAGAACTGCCAATCGCGGCCCCAACTGCTTGGCCGATCACGGCACTTGAAATACCCGCGATACCCCCGCCAATGCCGCCGCCAATAGCACCACCTGCGGCCGAAAGAATAAGCGTTGCCATCAACTGCTCCTTGCAGGAAAACGATAAAAACCAGCCACGCGCCGCCGCCAAGCCGCGTCAAACGAAGTTTCCACGACGCCGCGCCGCGAATAAGCGTGCACCAAAGTTTGTCGCCCTGACAAACCACTAAGAATGCCCGCGTGTTTACAAATTGCGCGCGCGCGAAACCGGAATAAAACCACATCCCCCGCCGCGGCTTCATGGGCTGGCACTTCTACAAACACCGCACCAAACGCCTCGGCCATCACATCGCGCGTTCCATCTTCAAACCAGCCCGTTGTATAAATCGGCACTTGCAATGGCTCAGAGCCTTGGCATTCACGCCAAACCCCGCGCACAAGCCCCAAACAATCGGCCCCTGCTCCTTTTACACTCGCCCGGTGACGGAACGGCGTCCCAAGCCAACCACGCGCAGCCGTTACAATCCGGTCAGCCTTGTCTTGATGTGCCGTCATGGACATCCCCATCCGCTGGATAAGCCGCCACCCATTGCTCGCCCGGCATATGGGGAAAGCCACGGTAATTGGCGATATTGTTAAATTTTACAGCGCAGCTTTCCGGGCGCTTGTCGCATCCGGCCACCAGCTCTAGCTGATCATTGATGGCAATGGTTAAAGGCGCCTCTGCCCAAAGCTCGATGGTGCGCACTCCATCCAAGTCCGTGTCCGCTTTGATGGATGCCCGATACCCAGAATTTTGACCACTCACCCATTTTGCTTCGCCGTGGGTGAACCAGTTTTCTTGCAAACCACTGGCGGCAATCCGAATGAGCCGATTGCCCTCGACACTAATCACCGGCGTGATGATCGTGTAGCCCGGCGCCGTTAGATCAAACCGACATTTCGCATCCCCAAGGTTTCGCGGACAATCAAATGTATAAGTCCGTCCCACAGGTTTGTTTAAGCCTTGTGACAGCCCCCGAAGCTCAGCTTCAAATCCCACGCGACCTCGGCGAATTTCACCCAAATGACCGCGAAACAACAGGATGCGCAGATCGGTATTGGTCCAATCCACCAACCACTGCCAAACTTCTGCATGATCGTAGCGCCCGGACGAAATATCATCTTCGGTCAGACCAGCCGCACTTAGCGCGCCTGCCGCCTCGCCGTTGTCAACAGCCAACCCGGTTCCCGTGGCAACCGCCGCACCCGTTAGCCCCGTGCCCGCAAGACAGGTCACACCGTCAAGTTCAAGATCACGATCATGGTCCGTAAAGCCAAGCCGAACATTGTCCGCGCGCTCAACAATCCAAGCGCGGCACATGCTGGTCGCACCTGAATCAAGGCGTGTACGCAGCTCTGGGTCAATATCGCGCATTAGACACGCACCTCGATCACCGGAATATTGGGGATTTCACCTGCATTGAACGTTGCAACGCTGGCTTCAATCCGATCCGCATCAAAGCGCACAGGCACATCAAATTCAAAGCTAGCCATGACCTCGGCCCCATTTTCAGGTGCCACGTTCAGGCTCAAAATTCCTGATTTATCATCCACATCAAACGCGCTCGTCATCACGCCATCAACGGCAACAATAACGCTGCCAAAAACCGGCTTGGTAATCACGCGTTCATAGCTTTGTTCGCCAGAGGTATAGGTCTTGCGCAGTTGAAATTCGGTCGTTGCCCCATCCCCAAGGCCAATCACCTGATTAGGCACGCCAACCTCACCGCTGGGGCTTCCGGATTTGAAATCTAACCAATCTTTCCAGCGGAACCCATAAAGCTGCCCATGGCGCGCTTCAAAAAATGCCAACACGTCGGCCAAATCATCCAAGCTGCGCATGCCCATGCCTGCATCGTAATGCCGCCGACTGTCCGCCCAGGGGCTGTTGCGCTCTTCATACCCATTGGCCAGCGTCACAATCTCGGTGCGGCGCTCTGGCCCGCCGGTTGATCCATAGCTGATCGATGCGGGGAACCGCACATCGTGAAAACTCATGACAATTCTCGCTTTATAAGTTGCGCTGCCCATGGGCGATGGCGCGGTTCAATTCAGCCGCGATTTGTCCGCGCGATCGACGAAACCCCGCCACATCCGGCGTGGTCACATTCATCGTCACATAAACGCTCGCCCCCCCTGCCCCGCGCACCCCGAGCTTACCGTCCGCACCGCGCGCCAGCGGCATAATCGCCTCTGGACCCGCCTCGCCCATAAGCCCCATGCCATCACTCATGGGAAAACTTGTCGCCCCATTAACGACGCCACCCGATGCAAAGGGCCGCACGCGCCCGCCCGAAAATACGCCCCCATCTGCAAACTGGAGAAAGCTGGAAAACATGCCCGCAAGCCCGTTTTCCACCGCCCCACCAAGCGCATTGGCCACAGGCGTAATCGCTTTGTTGAACGAGCGATTGGCAATGTTGCGCCCCAGATCACCCATCACGCCGGACAAGGCTTTGCCATCCACAATCAGATCATCAAACGCCGTCTTCAGCGAAGAGCCAACCGATTGCGACAACCCTTGGGTTTGCTGGGTCGCCTTGACCATAGACGCGGTTAGCGTTTCCATTTCTCCGCGAAACGCGCGAGAGATGTCTTCAGTCGATTCCAGACTTTCTTGAATTTCTCCCAAGGCGCTTTCAAGCCCTTCCACAGATCGTTCATAATCACTCATCTCTCTTCCTTTTTGGCGGAATTCCCGTCGGGAAATCGGCTCATCAAATCGTCCAAACCGGCACGCGACAGCACAAATCCTTGCGCGCGGTCGCTTCCAGCCATCAGCATCAATTCGTTGGGGGTCATGGCCCAAAAAACTTCTGGATCAAGGCGCAACTCGCCCAATCCGAGCCGCATCAAATCACGCCAAGGCACACCACTCATGGGGGCGTGCTTGCAAATGTTAGATGCAACAAACGCGCCGCTGCCTTGGCCGCCCCAACGGGCCCGCCGTCAATTTCAGCACGCTTAATGTCAGCCAATGACACGTCCCAGCCGCCACCATTCAAGCCCGCCCACAAAAGCTGAATCAAATCGGATGCTGCGAAATCACCGCTTTCAAACCGCCCCACCAAGGCGGACAACGAGCTTTCGCCAAGCTCGGCTTCAAGTGCTGCCAATGCGCCAAGTGTTAAGCGCATCACCCGCTCTTGACCGTCAATGACCAAGCCGACTTCACCGCGCGCGGGGTTAATCATCACGCGGCCGTAAACGTCAAACCACCAGCAGAGGCCAGCGCGACCTCATAGGTCGCTTCCCCATCGTGGTTGCCCGCATATTCAAGCGAGGTCAGCTGAAACGCGCCCTCCACGGTGCCAAAATCCGGGATGATGACCTCAAAACTTGGGGTCAGCCCTGCAAAAAAGATCTCGCGCGCCCGCTCATCTGCGGTCGTATCGCGAAACACGCCCGACCCGCTTAGTGCTGCTGACTTAATGCCCGCACCGCCGAGCAATTCGCGCCATCCATCGGTGCTTTCAACATTGGTGATGTCAATAGATTGCGCATTGAACGCGATCCGCGTGGCGCGCAAACCGGCCAGCGTTTCATATGTGCCTGCGCCGTCCATATCGACTTTGATCAGCAGGTCCTTGCCTTTTTGAGCGGCCATCAGCCTTTCCTTTCACTTAAATTTATATCTGGAGCAAAGCGGCGAAACCGACGCTTAAGCGTCCTCAAGAAACGCGCGAAATTTCAACGTAATCCGCCGCTTTTCTGGCGACTTGCCGACCTCGGCCTTCGCGCGCAAAAACCGCAGATAGATCAACACGCCGCGATCCAAGTTCATTTCCGCATCCAACAGCACATCACAAATCGCCCCCGCCACCTGTTTGGCGGTCGAAAAGCCGGAGGTGTTTGAATGAACCGTCACCGCAAAGTCATGGACCGCGCCTGTGGTGGTCATGCTGGCCCCATCCGTCACGCTTTCCGGGCCCAAGGTCACATACTCATCCGGTGTAGGCGCGCCATCAATCGGTAGAGGCGCATCAAAAATATCGTCGCCAATCAAACCGCTCAGGGTCGCATCCGCAATCAAGCGTTGATAAACCGCGCGCTGTAGCGGCTCTGCCAAAGAATAGGTCATAGATCATCGCCCCCTTCTTCGGCCCAAAGCTCTAGATACATGCCGGATGCATCTCGTTCAGCCACGGCGAGGATCGAAAACCCCCGCTCCCCTTCAACCAACCGCTGATCCGCCTTCGGGCGCGAGGGCGAGCCCACAGGCGCACCTCGCACAATCATCGTATAAGCCACCGCCGGGATCAGCCGTCCGCCAATCTCGCGCTCCGCGCCGCGCCGCGCCTCAATCGCGGCATGGATCGTGCCTAAAGCATGCCAAGTCACATCAAAGCCGCCAGCCCCATCCGCGGTCAGCTGCCGTTCCTCAAGCACCAGTTTTCGGTTCAAATTGGGTGGATTGATCATCGCGCGTTACCCCCCAAACGAATGGGGCGATAGCGTTCCAGTAAACTTGCAACTGCGCTCGGCAAATTGTGCCCTTGGGGTTCAAGCCCATGACGATCTTCAAAGTAAGTCGCCGCCAACATCATGACCGCTTGCGCCAAATCGGGCGGCAACCCGACCCAATCGCTCCCGTAGCCCGCGCGCAGCACCACCTCGGCC
Organism: uncultured Rhodobacterales bacterium; assembly: GCA_964489925.1. Lineage (GTDB taxonomy): Bacteria > Pseudomonadota > Alphaproteobacteria > Rhodobacterales > Rhodobacteraceae > CAYLLD01. The sequence continues at coordinate 1,377 of CAZBBZ010000099.1, read as the reverse complement.
CGCCCCCCGCTTGGGATCTGAGGAAGTGCGGATGCAACACTACACAAACGGGGGCGATGCCCGTCCGCTTGCAAGCGATACAACGACGGCTCCACCAATGTCGTTGCACCCGTACCAGCAACAATCGTGACCGTTTCAACGGCAGATACAGGCGCCAATGGCAACCCTTGCCAGCCCGGCTGACGCCAAGCATTCAGCGACAGCAAAAACCGCCGCTCCAGTACCGCTTTTCCGGTCTGGGCTTCCACCGCTGCTAAGGCCGCGCGCAAATAGGTTTCAAGCACCCCATCTTCGCTGCCATCATCGGCAAACCCGCTGCCAAGGCGCAAATGATCGGAAAACTTTGCAACCGGCAACGTCGATGACGCCACCGCTTCAATCTCGGTCAAAATCATGTCTATCTCCGAAGCTCACGCATCAATGCGCAGCACAAAAGAGCGTTTAATCATCCGCCCCTCGCTGGTTTCTGCCTGCGCGGTCACTAGGTAAGTTTCGCCCGGAACCCCGCCCTCGATCACCGCCTCGCACCAATCAGGCCCAATGTTTTGTTCGGCAATCTTCGCCGGGCTGCGGTCGCGGGACACTTTTTGCACCAACCAACCTGCATCCCGCGCGATGGTTTCAGACGGCGCCAAAAGCGGCGGGTCAAAAGCCACGCGCGCGTTATGGCTTTGGTCTGGTCGTTTGGTGATGCATCCGCTCATGGGCGCATGTCCTTTTGGCAAAATGGCAATCAGATTTGCCCCCGCTGCGCCGACACAAAGGGCAGAGCATTATCTACACAGCAGGGACAAACACGAAGCGCGCAATCAAAAGCCGCGCGCTTTTGAACCAGACAATTGCTGGCTCATCTCAAAGGCCCGGCAAACGGACCCGGCCCGTTTAGCTTTCCGCGAACTTCAGCAGTTTGATCGCGGCAAAGTCGCTCACGTCCCCGCCAATGCGCTTGGTTGCGTAAAACAGCACATGGGGCTTGGCCGAAAACGGATCGCGCAAGATCCGCAGGTCAGGCCGCTCGGCAATCGTGTAGCCCGCGCTAAAATCACCAAAAGCAATCGCCGCTGCATCACTGGCAATATCGGGCATATCTTCGGCAATCAGCACCGGATAACCCATCAAACGCGCAGGCTCTCCGGCAGCAATGCCATCTGTCCAAAGGAACCGCCCATCCGCGTCTTTCATCTTGCGCGCGGCCCCGGCGGTTTTGGAATTCATAACGAAAGTCGCATTCGCCCGGTACCGCGCGCCCAAGGCATAGACCAAATCAACAATCGCATCCGCCGGATCAGTCGAGTTGAAATCCCCGTCTGAACCCGTCGCCACATAGCCCAGATTGCCCCAGGTCCACGTACTGTCTTCGACTTGAGTGTAGTTCAA
>CAZBBZ010000098.1:0-8791 GCA_964489925.1 uncultured Rhodobacterales bacterium | reverse complement strand
TAAAGATCATTAAATTGCAGCTGCTTGGCATGCTGCAATTTAATGACCGAGCTGTATGTAGATCACAAGGGTTTAATGCGCTCGCGAATGCTTAAAAAATTCATCCTACCGAGGAATTAGATTGGTTAAATTTCCATGGACGAGCTTGAAATCACATCAAAAAAGCAGCTTTGGGATTGGTTGGCGGAAAATTATGCCCGCGATGAAAGCCTGCGTTTGATCACTTGGAAAGCGGCGGACCAAGAGAAATACGTTAGTCGCGAAGATGTGCTGGATGCGCTAATCGCTTATGGTTGGATCGACGGGAGGCGCTTTGTGGTGGATGAAGCGCGCACCGCTCAGCTGATCGCCCCGCGTCAGCAACAAGCTTGGGCGGCAAGCTATAAAGCGCGGGTTGAGCGATTGCGCGATGAGGGTCGGATGCAGCCCCCCGGCGAAGCGGCTGTGGCGGCAGGCCATGCGTCTGGCTTGTGGGATTTCTTTGCGGATGTGGATGCATTGATCGTGCCCGACGACTTGGCGGCCATGATTGACCTGCCAAAGTGGGAAAGTTTGGCCCCGTCTTATCGGCGCAACGTGCTGCGTTGGATTAAACTTGCCAAAACCAGTACCACGCGCACAAAGCGCCTAACAGCCGCAGCTGAAGCGACGGATAAGGGCGAAAAGCTACCACAGATGTAGCGCTTTAGCGTTTGGACAATGCTTGCCATGCAACTTGCCCAGCAGCGCACTCTTTAGGGGCGCAGGATGCTTAACAGGTACAAAAAAACCGGCCCCTGGGACAGGGACCGGCGATGATCGTAAAAACGATAGAGCGTCGACTTACGAAACTAAATCGGGGTCAAACAAGAACAGATCAGTCACGCCCCATTTCCAGTCTGGATTGCTGTTTTCGACCGTCAGCATGTTGGCACCTTCGCTCATGAGTTCTGCATCAATATCTACCGAATAAAACGCATCCCCATTGTTGACGCCTTCCTCAAGTGTTTGAACAAGGTTGCCATTCACAAGCACTGACAATTCGTTGTCGCTGTCCACATCAAAGCCGGTGAGGTTCAGTCTTAGTCCCGCTTCATTGACGCTGTCGACATTGAACTCAAACACCGCCTCGCCGTCTGGATCGATGATGCCGTTGTACTTGTGACCAAACTCCCCGGTTTCCGTCGGCCCATTGACCAATAGAATTGCATCTGCGGTTGGTTCTGTCGGCGCATCTTTGAGCAACAGATTAGAGATGCCCCACTTCCAATTTGGGTTCGCGTTTTCAAAGGTGACGATGTTTTCACCTGATGCCAAATCGGACGCAAGCAGTTCGATTTCATACGTAGCATCGCCGTTGTTCACGCCCGGCTCAAGATTACCGTATTCCACCCCGTTCAAGAAAATGGTGATCTCGCCCCCATTGTCGATGTCAAACCCGGTAAGACAGAGGATCGCGCCCCCGGCAGGGGCATCAAAGCCAACATGCAGTTTGCCGTCATCATCTGACAATCCGTTGACCTTGTTGCCATAAGCGCCTTCATCGGCAATGCCCAGCGCAAGGGTGACATCTGGATCAATTGGCAAAATGGTTGGAGTGTCGGTTATGCCTGCCTGAAAGCGAATGATGTCAGGCGTGTCCACCGTAAAGACATCCGTGGTGCCAACAGCAAGGTTGGTCACATCACTGTCGCGCCCTTCTGCCGTGCCTTGATCCGCCAGAATAAAGCCCTGACCTTCGGGTGCGTCGGGGACATCAAAACGCAAGCTATAGTCGCCATAAGCAACCTCGCCGAAGTAATATTTGCCATCCCCGTCAGTGGTGTCGCTGGCAACAACAACACCATCGCTGTCAAGAAGCTCAACCGTCTGGTTGTCCACCCGCGCGTCCCGTGCCGCATTGTAGATGCCGTTGTCATTTTGGTCGCGGAACATAAAGCCCCGCACGATGCCAGTTGCCATTTCTATGCCGCCCAGATCCAGACCAACCAGCACCGGATCGTGATCCGAATTACGGAACGGAACAGTGCCATCAAAGATCGCATCGTCGCGCCCAAAGTCGAGGTTGTAATCAATCGCATCTGGCTCGTCAGAGTTTACATGCCACTCTGTTGCGCCTGTGATTTGCGCAAGCAGCGGTTCGCTCACCAATGCGTAGTCAAGCGTGCCGGTGAAGCCATCAAAGACGTAGGAATAAGCGTCGCTGCCAACGTAAAGCTGCGCCAGATCGGTATAGTCATCCGCCGTGCCCAACACATCATCAGCGCCTTCCAGCACCGCTGTGATCGGGTCCTCTTTGGCATAGGCGTTCAGATCGCCAAGGATCATGAAGTCTTCATCACCAGAGCCTGTTGGATCCGTCGCCAGCCAATCGACCAAAGCTTCTGCCGCAATCGTTCGGGTTGGGTTGTTGTTGCCTTGCCCGTCGCCAATGGCCGCCTCACCGTTCACGATAGAGCCTTTGGATTTAAGGTGATTGACCGCAGCCGTAAAGCTTTCACCGCTGGCAATTTCTGTGAAGGTTTGCGCCAATGCGGGACGTTGGACGCTTGTGTCAAAGCGGGCATCAATGGTTTCATCCAAAACCGCAAAATCGCCCGTGGTTTCAACCGTGCTTGGCTTATATATGAAGCCGTTGGTGATCGCATCGTCGCCCACCAATCCCGTTGCCACATATGCATAAGTGCCCGCACCCATTTCGGCGTTCACTTTGGCGACGAGATCAGCAATGGCAGCATCGCTTGCGCTGTTTTCAAGTTCAACCAGCCCAAGAATATCTGCATCCATCGCAACGATGGCTTCGACGATTTTGGCGGCCTGACGATCAAATTCTGCATCCGGGTCTGTGTTGGCCAGATCAGAGTTGCTAGAAAAGCGTGTCAAATCATCCGCACCGCGCGGACCATTGCCCGTGTCCGTTGTCGAAGACCCATCATCCAGCGTGGTGAAATAGTTCAGCACGTTGAGCGAGGCAACTTTCAAGCTGCCGCCCACATCTTCAGGTGCGGCTTCGCGTGGGTTGCTATCGTCGAAGGTGTTCTCGCCATCTGAGGTCGAGCGCAGGCGGAAATCGCCAAAGCCAAACGTCATCACACCGGAAAGATCGTCGATGGTATCGCCCATCTGAATGTCTGTTGCCGTTGAAAACGTCGGACCAAAACCATCAAGGTTGCCAATCGGGTCGTTCTGGACACCCTTACCGTCGTCATAAACGATAGAGCGGCCCGCCACTTCTGCCAGATAGGCAGCATTGCCCGCCACATCGGGCGTATTGGTTTGCGTGAACTGCATGGGACGTTCGCCCGCCACCAGTCGGATTTCACCAAAGCGGTCCAGATTGAACATCTCGTTGATGGTCAGGGTGTCGGTCATATTGACCAACATGCCTTCAACAGATTCCAGATCGCTTGGCATAGAAACATCAGCCGCGGTTGGCAAAGCGTTTCCGGTCGAGATCACTTCAACAGACGAAATGTCATCAATCTGCGTCTGACCAAAGAATTCATCTGCCGTCCCTGTCACACGCACCAGATCACCGACATTCACGTCCACCCCAAAGGCATCGTCAAAGACGAAAACCCCTTCCGAAGTTGCCGCATCGCTGTCTGCATCCGCGTCTTCTTCTTGCACAAAGAAGCCACCAAGCTCGCGTTTGTCGTCCGCGTCGCCGTCTTGGAAATCGCCAACCACGATGCCTTCAATGGTGACAAGCTCATCCTGTTTGGTGTTTTGGTCGTCGGTGCCTTGGATTTCGTGGATTTTTGTGACCGGCAGAGGTGGCTCTGCGAGTTGGTAAACGCTCAAGGTTCCTGACACTTCGTTGGTCACTGCCAAAAGCGGGACACCGCTGGGGCTGTCGTCAGCTGCGATAAACGACAAACCCTCGGGCGAGATATCTCCGTCCGTGTAAAGCGTCTGGTCATATACTGGGGCCGCTGGATCGGACACATCGTAAACCACAACGGCGTTCGTGCGCTCTAGCCCGATAAAGGCGTAAGTCGTGCCGTCAATTTCGCCCACAACGACGCCCTCAGGCTCTGGCCCTTTGTTGTCAGAGCGACCCTCTTGGCTAAGCCCTTCAAACTGCATGATCTGTTCAAAATCAGCGCCGCTGTCAGAAGCGATCGTGCCATCCGCCTTTCGGATCGTGAATGACCGCGCACCGTAGGAGAATAGCTGGTCGAAATCACCATCGCCATCGGTGTCGCCATTGATGCTGGACACTTGAATGCGACCCAAGTTTTCGTCCAGTTGCAAATTAGCGGCGTCTGGGAAGGCGCTAGGATCGAGCGTTAGATCCTTAACCCGCACATCTTCATCCCGTGCATCGCCTTCATTCGCAGTGATGTAAAACACTTCGCCAGAAACTGTGTAACTGGCAATCGCGTCTGGCATATACATGCCCAAGAGCGGCTCTGTTGTTATGTTCACGCCATCATCGCGGTCCGATGCATCAAGCTCGTTGCCCGCAATCCAGTGATCTTTGAACCCCAACCCATCGAGCGACACAATCGTGCTGGACGCAAGATCAATGGTCGCGATCGCATTAGCTTCTTGCAAGGCTACAAATGCCGTGTCGCCTTGGATCGTGATGTATTCCGGCTCTACATCCGTTGACACGGCGTTGCCCGGAAAAATGCGTCCGCCGGCGGCGTTGATTGCCGCCTCGTTGCCGTCAAACGATGTGAAATCCACGGTCTTAATTGTGGAGCCCGCAGGCATACCCGCATCAAATTCGATGATTGAGACTGTACCAAGCGGGTCAACCCCACCACCAGGCTCGCCCTCATTGGCAACAACCAGTTTGGTACCATCCTCATTAAAGGTCAGCATGTCAGGCAAGGCACCGACCGTGAAGCTGGTTAGGTAGCTGCCGTCGGTCTGATAAATCTGAACAATGCCGGGATTGGTGGCGGTTGCGTCAGGCACTGCCATCGCAAGGAACCCATCAGGGGACACAGCCACAGATGTCACCGAGCTGCTGGTCGCGCCATTAGCGGTCGGGTCGATCAAAGCACCCTCAATCGGGTTCGCAGGGTCTGAAAGATCCACAATCGTAACGCCCAAAGCCGAGGTCACAAACAGCTGGTTCGTGGCAGGATCAAAGGCGTTGATTTCAGATTCCACAATATCGCCAGTGACCGTGGTAAAAGCAGTGGTCGACAACAGTGCTGTGCTAAGTGTGTTTGCAGGCAATGGCCCATCAAACGGCGCGGTTGGCGAGCCAACATCTGCCCCTGAATTGCCACCCGCAGCTGTGGACGTATTTGTGTTGTTCACGGGCGTATTGGTGCCTGCCGTGGACAGCGCCCAAGAGGTTTGATCGGATAGATCGGTCAGGTAAAGCGACCCAGCCCCATCATCAATATTTGGATATGTGGTCGAAACCACCGCAAAGCTTGGGTTTGCTGCATCATCTTCCACATAATCGCCAAAGCTGTCCCAAATGCTAACGGTATCGCCCGAATTGTTCAGCCCCATCAGTCCCCAGCCCGTGACAGGGATCAGTGTGACTAGGGGACCCCATGCGGCGTTGAAATCCGCAGCTGAAATGTCATCGGCGTTAAACAAGACAGCACTCCCGCCTGCCTTGACCACACCAGCTGCGATATTCGACGCTGAATGCAACGAGCTGTTGCCATCATCAATGACATAACCCGCCATATCAATGTCTTGGGTGCCGGGGTTATAAACCTCAACCCACTCCCAATTGTCTTCGCCAGACGCCGGGTTGTTCATGATTTCGGAAATGACCAAACCTGCTGGTTCGGGCTCTGGTTCTGACGCCGCCACTGCGCCATCACCGGGGTTGCCAATTGCGCTTTCCCCATCTGGGTTCGCCGTTGTCGTCGCAATATCGTCGCCTTCGCCTGCGTCTGTTGAAAACGCGGCGGTTTCGACTTGATAAGATCCCCCATTGCTGGTGCCACCATCTGGAAAAGCCTGATAGTCAGCCAAAACGCCGTCGCTGTTTGGATCACCGACCCAAAGTGTCACGCCATCGCCGCCCTGAACGAGCCCTGACCCATCAACTGATCCAATCGTTACGCCGCTTAGGTCGATCTTATCTCCCCAAAGGGCGCTAAACGCGGGAACATCAACAGCCGCATCATCGGTAAGCACGACAATCGCAACTTCACCGGGAGCCAAATTGTCGATACCGCTGATCGGATCAGCCTTGGCGGGGTCTTGGCTGTCATCATCATAAAACAGTTGCCCATCGACAGCGGCGTTATAGGCTGTGGCGCCTGTGTTCTTAATCTCGAACCAATCTGTGCTCAGATTGTCACCAACCGCGTTGCCTGGCCAAATTTCTGTGATCGCAAGTAGAAACGGCTCTGGCTCCGGCGCTGCCTCGGGCTTGCCCAAGTGGTCAAAGGTGTTTTGCGCAAAACTGTCCCATTCAAGGCTCGCGTCAAACGCGTCTGTAATGTTTGTATCGCCTGCTACAATGCCGTCTTTGCGGCGCAGCGTGTCGTTTGCGCCTCCACCAGTCCATTCAGAACCCGGATCGGTCCCAACTTGGCCAAAGCTGTCGATCACAACGCCGTTGTCTTTTAGAACCAGCGCATCATCGCCGTTAAAATTCGCAATGCTTGAAGAGTTGAGGTCCGTCACCGCTTGAATGGCCGCGTCCGCTGAACCGTGGGACACAACAAAAGTGTCGCCTGCCGCTAGGGTGCCCGAAAGGGTCAGCGTCGCGTTCGCGCTGCTGTTTCCATTGCTGTAAAGTTCAAGTGTGAAGGTCGACAGATCAACGGGTGCTGCGCCCGTGTTCAACAGCTCAATCGCTTTGTTAGAGCTGGAGCCTTCAACGTATTCGGAAATAATAACGGCCATGTTTGTTTACCCCATCAGGATTTTAGAATCAGGATTGAACGCTATTGATCAGTGAAAACAGTTTTGTGACGCAAATTCACAATTTACATTTTGAAACAAGGCTCACCCCAACAAGCCAAAATGACAATCGCCAAAAAGGGTGAAAACCGAGCTTTTTAAGCTCTTGAAACGCGGTTTTTGCCGCTGATCGTGCAGGGCGTGCCGTTTTAAGACCATTGGCAATCGCATTGGCGGCGTTATGCTTTGCAGGTCGGCGCGGAGTTGAAGGATCTTAATTTGAAGTTTGAAGGTATCTATACGCCGATAGTCACGCCATATTTTGACGATTTCACCCTGAACCACGATGCCCTTGGCGACGCGGTAGAGCTGTTGATTGGCGCGGGGGTGCATGGGCTGATCGTGGCGGGCACCACGGGCGAATATTACGCGCAGACCAAAAAAGAACGTGTCTATATGATGGGCGTGATGCGCGATTTGATAAACGGGCGCGTGCCTATGATTGTGGGCACCGGCGCGATGCGCACCGAGGACAGCATTGAATACGCAGAAGCGGCCAAGGCCCACGGTGCCGACGCGCTTTTGGTGGCGACCCCGCCCTATACCTACCCCACGGGGCGGGAAATTGCGCTGCACGCGCTGGCCATTGATCGCGCTGCGAACCTGCCAGTGATGCTTTACAATTATCCGGGCCGTATGAGCGTGAATATGGACGAGGAATGTCTCGACCGTTTGGGTCGTTCGCCGAATTTTTGTGCGATCAAGGAAAGCTCTGGTGATCCGAACCGTCTGCATATGCTGGCGCGTGATTATCCCCATATCGCACTGAGCTGCGGGATGGATGACCAAGCACTAGAATTCTTCGCATGGGGCGCGCGCTCTTGGGTTTGTGCTGGGTCGAACTTTGCGCCAGAGGCCCATATTGCCCTTTATAAAGCTTGCGCTTTGGAGGGTGATTTCACCAAGGGCCGGGCTATTATGTCTGCCATGCTGCCGCTGATGCGCGTGCTAGAACAAGGGGGCGCTTTCGTCCAATGTATCAAACATGGCCTGACCATGCGGGGCATCAACGCTGGCCCGCCGCGCAAACCGATGCAGCCGCTTAACAAAGACGCCAAGCGTGAACTTGAAGAGGTTATCCGCACCATGAACATTGCCATCGCGGCTATCGAAGGGGGCAAGTTATGAGCCTTTTGACCCATGCCGAATACCTCGCCATTGCGGGTGATCTTGATCTGCCTGCTGCGCCTTTCATTGACGGTAAGTTCCAAAAGGGCAGGGGCGCGATGATGCCGACGTTGAACCCAGCGACTGGGGCGGAGTTGACGAAAATCTCGACAGCCAATGCCAAAGACGTTGATTTGGCGGTGAGCAAAGCGCGCGAGGCCTTTGATCAAGGTCATTGGTCAAAGATGCCTCCAAACGCGCGCAAAGAGGTTTTGATTAAGCTGTGTAAATACATCACGCGCCGCCGTCACGAACTGGCGGTGCTTGAAAGCTTGGAAAGCGGCAAGCCGATCAAAGATTGCGAAGAGATCGACATTCCCGAAACGATCAACACCATCAAATGGCACGCCGAGGCCGTTGATAAGATTTACGACCAAGTTGCCCCCACAGGCGATGATGCGATTTCGATGATTGTACGCGAACCGATTGGCGTGGTGGCGGCGATTTTGCCGTGGAATTTCCCTATGCTGATGATGGCTTGGAAAATCGGCCCGGCGTTGGCCGCGGGCTGTTCGGTGATCGTGAAACCAGCCGAGCAAACCTCCATGACCGCCCTGCGCATCGCGGAGCTTGCGCATATGGCGGGGGTGCCGCGTGGTGTTTTGCAGGTGCTGCCCGGCGATGGGCCGTCAGTCGGTGAGCCGCTTGGCCGCCATATGGATGTGGATATGGTGACCTTCACGGGTTCGACCGAAACGGGCAAGCGGTTCGTTTGTGCAAAAGCGCAATGCCGCTCTTGCTTGGGCCA
>CAZBBZ010000097.1:0-8809 GCA_964489925.1 uncultured Rhodobacterales bacterium | reverse complement strand
TTTGCTGCGCGCCACATTGCTGCGCATTTCTGCAGCAACCGCGCGGCCCGTTTCCACGCCCGGGCGCGCTGCCATCCGTTCTAACCAAGCGGCCATGTTTGGAAACTTTGCCAAATCTTGTTGCTGACCTTCCCAAAGAGACGCCCAAGGCCAAATTGAAAAATCTGCAATTGAAATGTCGCCCGCAACAAAGTCGCGATCCGCCAAGCGCCGATCCAATACACCGTACAAGCGCCCGGTTTCATTGCGATACCGATCTTTGGCATAAGGCAAATCTTGGGGCGGGTCCATTTGCGGGGCATATTTCAAAAAGTGATGCGCTTGACCTGCCATGGGGCCCAAGCCTCCCATTTGCCACATCAGCCATTGATCAACTTCAACGCGCTCGCGTTCGTTTGATCCGTAAAACTTACCTGTCTTTCGACCCAGATATTGTAAAATCGCGCCAGACTCAAAAATTGAAATTGGCGCGCCCTCTGGTCCATCATGATCCACGATTGCGGGCATTCTGTTGTTTGGCGCAATCTTCAGAAAATCCGGTTCGAATTGATCGCCCTTTGAAATGTTAATCAGTTTCACCTCATAGGGCAGACCCATTTCTTCAAGCGCGATAGAAATTTTCCATCCATTTGGCGTTGGCCAATAATACAGATCAATCGGTTGCACCATTTTACGTCTCCAATCGTAAGAGACCAAAGCCTGCGCCGTGTTGCCCTAAATATCAAGTGCCGCACCGCAGCCCGCCCCATGCGATCAATCGGTTGTTTCGATCAACGTCATTTCCCCCATTTTCGCTTTTTTCTGGATGACATTGACCAATTTGATTTGGATAGCCTCGGCCTCTTTTGCAACGGGTTCTTCCATTGCGTCCAGTTCTTCGTTCAAGCGTTCGGCCAGTCGTTTTGACAAATTCGAAATAATGAAATCGAAGGTTGGGTTGCCAAGCGCCTGTGCGTGTTTCAGAGCAATCAACAACTCCTCTTCTTCGACCTCTTTGGTAAAGAAGGTGACCTCGTTTGGGCGCACCCGCTCGGCAATATCGGCAAAAGTAAACATGACTTTAACGACCGCGGCGGCGAGATCTTCGTTGGTTTCTGAAAGAAACTTCAGGAATTCTTCGCGCGCTTCGCTGGACACATTGTTCATCAAGTTTCCGATAACTTCCTCGGGCAAAACATTGTTCGTGCGGTGCGACAGGGTCGATAGAAAGTCGCGCTCCAACGTGCTGTGCAGAATGTCTTGCACGTCATCATCAAGGGTTGGAATACGCGCCAGCCGGATAACCGATGTATTGGCAACTTCGCGTTCGATTTCTTCAAGGATCGCTGCCGCTTTGGACGGTTTCAGTTTCGCCAAAACGTAAGACACCGTTTGGGGGTGTTGCAATTGCAAATAGGCGGCCGCCAAATTTGCTGGGGCATCGCCCAATCGCTCCCAAATTGGGCGCTTGGTTGTGCCCGCAATTTCATTAACGATGCGGTCAATTTCGTTGTCATCCAACACGCCGGTCAAAAGAGAGCGTACTTGATCAACGCCACCGCGCACATCGCTTACATTTGAAAGATGACCCAGAAATTCGCGAACGACATCCTGTAACACGGCAGGTGGTAGGGGACGCAATTCGCTGACGGCGCGCGCGAACGTAAGAATTTGCGGCTCGTCAAAATCCTTCATCATCGCGGCTGCATCGGCCGGTTCAAGAATAGATAGAACAACCGCCGCTTTTTGTGCATGCGAAAGTATAAAGTTGGTCTGCGACTTTACAATCGCATCAGGCAGCCCCGGCTGGGCGGCGATGACCAGTTCATTCATCTATTGCCCTCCCGACCTGCAATTTAGGTCCCGTAACTTCGCACCATTGCGCCAGCCAACAGTGTCCAACCGTCCGCCACGACAAAAAACGCGAGCTTAAACGGCAAGGCAACCACGGCGGGTGGTACCATCATCATGCCCATGGACATCAAAATGGCAGCCACAACCAAGTCTATGATGAGGAAAGGTAAAAATACCAAAAACCCAACCTCGAATCCGCGTTGAATTTCCGACAATAAGAACGACGGCACCAAAACCGATAGTGGCGCTTGGGATGTATCTGCGGTCACGGTTCGCGGTGCGGCTTCCGCCATCATGCGCAAGGTGTCTGGATCGACGCGGCCTTCCATGAAAATGCGGAATGGTTCTATGATCAGTGGAAAGGCGACGTCGACGTCAACTTCACCGTTAATAAGCGGGGCGATGCCCGCGTCCCAACTTGCGCGAAAAACGGGTTCCATCACAAAATACGTCAAAAATAGCGCGAGGCTGACGATCATCATGTTGGGGGGGGCTTGTTGTACGCCAACAGCTTGCCGCAAGATTGAAAGTACCGTCACCATGAACGGGAAACAGGTGAACATGATTGCAAGGCCCGGCGCGAGGCTTAATAGCGTTATCAGAACAAACAATTGAACTGTACGCAGGGTGAGTGTTTCGCCCTCGCCAAATTCAATGCTGATGCCTTGTGCCGCGGCGAGTGTTGGTAAAAAAAGACACGCGCAAACGGCCAAAAAACTTACGATTGCAGTCTTAGGTCCGCCCAAAAAAAAGGGCCTACTGAACTGTTTGAGGGTTTGAAAACTGGTTTGAGAGCCGTGTTGAAACATCAGGACTAGCGATCACGCGCCTCCGGCAACATCCGCGACTTCCGTCAAGCGCACGGCCAATTGCCCTTCGCCGTCTTCCATTTCTTCTAATTCGCCGCGCGCAATCAGTTTGTCGCCAATGTAAACCTCGACAGGATCGTCGATTTTTGTGTCCAACCCAATAACGCTATCGCGGCGCAATTTTACCAGTTCATTCACCAAGGGGCGCGCTTTGCCCACGGAAATAGTGACCTCTATAGGAACACCCATAAACGCGGACCCGCCAGAGCCCCCGCCGATATCACCGATATTCATCGCGGCCGGATCGCCGCCTAAGTCATCGTTTGCAACGGGGTCAAGCGTTGGGGCTTGGGCATCGTCCAAACTTGCCTCTGGCGTGTTGCCGGCTTCAATCGATTCTGGCTCGTCAGGGGTTTCAGGTAGATCGTCATCGGGCTCAATCAGGGTCATCAGCATTGCCTTGCGTAAACTGAGAAATATGTGCGAGAATTTGAGCGTTCAATTCGTCAAGCGCGGCGTTCATCGAGATCACATCGACACCACCGGCCCATTTGATTTCCGCAGCTTGGGCGCTGTGCGTATGACCATCGGTATCAACTTCCACGTTAAGGCCGCGAAATTGAAGCTCTTGGCGCAAACCGTCTACGAGCTCTGGGGCGGCAACGACGCTTAATGCTGCACGATTAGACGATTTATATGCAGTTTCTACTTGCTCACAGATGGATTTTAGTAAATCCGCATCAAACAGGTTTGGGGCAGTCGTGCGCATAAACGCCCCGATTAACGGCGCCAAACTCGCCTCAATTGAACGGGCTGCGACCTCATGGGTGACATGCAATTCACCAAGGGCCGCCTCGATCACCGCGAGCCGTTGGTTCTTTTCGGCATCAACCGCCGTTGATGTCACGTCCACGCCGTCTTTGAACCCCTGAGCATAGGCTTCGTTTCGCGCCCGTTCCAGGACTTCACCGTGGATGCCATCCAACCCACCGCTCGCCGTGGCTTTGAAGGTTTCAAGTTTGAATGCGCCCATTTTTTAAGCGCCTTCCGGTTCGGTGTCTTCGGCGTTCAGCCAGTCTTGCAGCAACAAACGGCTGTCGTCAGCGCGTTCTGCAATTGCCGACTTCAACTGATCAACAGCATCGTTGCCGGGCGTTTCCGAGGTGCCGTTCTCTAAGACTTCTGGATTCAGCTCAATTTCGCCTGCAACGTTTTGCGATCCCGCAAGAAGGGCCTGCGCCGGATCGGTTCCCGGTGCAAGCGCTGGCGCCGTTTGGCTGGTAAAGATCGGTTTTAGGACAAACATTCCCAACACGATCGCCACCACCCCAAGAAAGACCATTTGAAATATCTTAAAGCCATTGACCGCTAAGAAATCTAACGCGCCCGCCTCGGCCAACACCCCTTCAGGCACGGGGGCGGTGAACTCCATTGTTTCGATCGTGATGGTGTCCCCGCGCGCGGCGTCAAATCCCATCGCGGTTTGCACAAGTTCACTGAGCGAAGTCATTTCGTCGTCGGATCGCGGCGTATATTCGACCTGCCCATCCGCGCCGGTTGTTTGCACGCCGTTCACTAATACCGCTACATTAATCCGTCGTATTTCGCCGGGTCTTTTTACCCGTTCGCGCAAGATTTCGGATACTTCGTAGTTTACCCGGGCGCGCGTGCGGTTGTTGGCAGCATTTGATGATCCTGCACCAGCCTCGACATCCCCATCAGGCAGGTTTGACGCCACCGTGACGCCCCCGCCATTGGTTCCCGAAGAGGTGGACGATGTTTCTTCATTGTCAGAGCTGATCGCTACCCGGCTTTCAGGGTCCACCACGCGTTCAGTGATCGTTTCACTATCCATATTGGCGTCAATCGACACTTCTACAATCGCGTTCCCGACACCCACACGGGCCGCCAAAAGCCGTTCGATGTTTTTGCGCAAACTCCCTTCTTTTTCGGCGATGGAACTGCCCGGATCGCTGACTTCGGAGTCCGCACCGGCGGCTAAAACCACGCCGTTTACCGCATCGATGACGGACACTTGATCAGGGGTAAGCCCGGCCACTGCCGAGGCCACCAAGAAACGGATGCCTTTTGCTTGTGAGGTGCCTAGATTACCGCCCCCCATGGTCACGATAACAGATGCGCTGGCCGTGGCAGACCGGTCAAAGGGGCGATTAGAGGGGTTAGCGATATGGACGCGCGCCGCCGCGACATTTGGCGAGGCAAGGATCGTGCGCGCCAATTCGCCCTCTTTGGCACGCCAATATGCCGCATCAAACATCTGCGACGTTGTGCCAAATCCGGACAGGCCATCCAACAATTCATAGCCCGCGTTGCGGTTGGCGGGCATACCTTCGGAAGCCAAAGCCATGCGCACTTGATCGCGGCGGCCGGATTCAATGTAAATCGCATTGCCGCGCACTTCGAAAGGTGCGCCCATGCCTTCAAGTGCGGAAACAACCTGCCCAGACGATGCTGGATCAAGCCCGGAATATAACAACGACATCGACGGCGTATTCACCACCCGCGCCAAGCCCAAAACAGCGGCAAAGACAGCAACAGCTGCTAGGATCGCCGTAAACCGCTTTCGTGGTTCAAGTGCATCCCAAACGCCAAACAACTGATTCACCGGCAACCTCGCAGTTTATGTTCAAGCCGACATTTTGTCCGGCCCGCTCTATTTCCGCCGAAAGAACCAGATCGGGCTTAATAATTGGTTAGTGGTGATGGGGCTAAATCAAGTTAATCTTGATGAATCGGTAGAGGCCTCACATGGCAGACGAAGCAGAAGAACCCGCAGAAGACGGTGAAGAGGACGCGCCGAAAAAAAAAGGCAAAGGCATGCTGTTTGGCATTATCGGCGCGGTCGTCTTGGGCGGCGTCGGGTTTTTCCTGACGTTTTCGGGCATGTTGTTTGGCGGCGGGGAAGAACCCGCAGAAGAACCCAAAAAAATGGCTACAGCGAGTTCGTTACCAACATTTGTACCGATCGACCCCTTGGTAATCTCGCTTGGCGCGGATGCCAGTTCGCGGCACCTAAAATTTGCCGCTGAGCTGGAGATTGATCCAGAATATCAAGAAGAAGTGACAACGCTAATGCCGCGAATTCTGGATATTCTTAACACTTTTTTGCGAGCGGTAGAGGACAGTGACATTGAATCGCCCACCTCAATGACGCGGTTGCGCGCGCAGATGCTGCGCCGTGTGCAAGTCGTCACAGGCGAAGGGCGGGTGAAGGATTTGTTGATTACAGAGTTTGTTTTGAATTGAATTTGTTTCGCGTTTTTCGGTGTGCGGCTTTGCCGTTTTTCCGAAAGTTTGAAACCCAAGCGGTCTAAGGCTTGTTTCGATCAGGCCAAGGCACGCGCATGACAGAGAGAACACAAAAAGATGGCATTGATTGCAGATGCACTTTTGATTTCCGGCGCTTTTGCAGCAGCAATTTACTGCTGGGTTTTGTCGCGCCGTCTAAAGGGGCTCGAAAACATGGACAAAGGCGTCGGTGGGGCAATTGCATCCCTCAATGAACAGGTGGGCGAGATGAAAATCGCGCTTCGGGCCACGCAATCAGTTACAGGTGACAGTGTGTCCAACCTCCAAACCAGTACTAAAAAGGCCGAAAAAGTCGCGCGAAGGCTTGAAGATTATCTAAGTGAGTTGGATGATTTGGGTGTAACTGCTCCCGCGGTCAAAGGGGCGCCGAGTACGGGGGGGGCGAACGCCGGGGGCGTAAACACTGGTGCTATTAACAAAAATCCAAGCGAGCCTACAAATATCACCCTGCCCAAAAGTGATGGTGAAAATGCACCGGATCAAGTTGCGTCGAAAGCGGGCGTGGCCCCCAAAGCGGACTTACCCGCAGATATATCCGCCGAGGAACAAGCCGACATCCGTAAACGTGCCAACCGTGTTGATGTTCGCGCGCCGCGTGGGCTGAATGGACAAGACACTGTAAATACGGGCCAGTCGGCTCAAAAAGCAGATCTTTCGCAATCTAGCGCTGGGAATGTGCAACGGCCAAATAAGTCTAACCTTGCGTTGGAATCTGCTCAAAAGCGCGCCGAGTTACAAAAACAGAAGTCAAAACTCATTGCCGAGTCGGGTCTATCCGCCAGCGAAATAGAAGCGGATGAAGCCTTGATCAAAGCGCACGGCGCAAACGCGGCCAATGTAAGCGCGTTGTCGGATCGCCGCGCGCGCAAACCGTTGGGGTCCAAAAGCGGGCTTACAAACGGTCAAATAATCAATGACGGCCCCGCCGTGTCGCGCAGCCGCTCGGAACAATTACAGCAAGACATAAAAAACCGTCTGGAGGCCCGCATGGAAGGGTCTGATGAGGACGAATTTGTAAAAGCACTTCAAACCGTACTCGCGGCAACAACAAAATAGGGTGATTTGTAATGAAACGGCCAGGTGCGCTATTAATAATAGCGGCGTGTTTTTTGGGCTCGGGCTTGTTTCGTGTTTGGGATACCGGACAAGCGATTGCAGCTGAAGCGGCGGCTACGCCAACAGAAAATGCGGCCGATCTCGCACAATGCCCCCCACCGCTGGAACCCGCATCAATGTTGGCAGCGTTCCGCGAAAGGGAAACGCAACTTGATGCGTTAGAATTGCGTCTCGCTGATCGAGAACAAGTCCTGCGCGTTGCAAAGATTAAAATCGAAGAACAAATTGCCGAACTTGTCGGCGCAGAGGAACGCTTGGCAGAAACATTGGCGCAAGCCGATGGCGCCGCTGAAGGGGACATTTCGCGCATCACAGCCGTTTATGAAAACATGAAACCGGCAAAAGCTGCCGAACTATTTCAAACCATGGATATAGAATTTGCGTCGAACTTCCTCATCCGAATGAACCCGGATGCGGCGGCGGCGATTTTGTCCAGCATTGAACCCGAAACTGCCTATTCAATCAGTGTGATGATGGCGTCGCGAAACGCGGGCGCCCCCAAACAATAGCCCCGCTCTTGAAGGTTTCTTAAGACGAACCAGCGATAACGTTACTTAGGACAAGCGCGGCGACGACTTTCATATTTGGGGTAAATCATGCTGGGTATCGGCGGCATTGCGGTCATCTTTATAATGGTGTTCGGCGGCTACATTCTAGCCGGCGGAAAAATCGGCATCATTCTTAAAGCACTTCCTTTTGAAATGATGATGATCGGGGGTGCGGCTGCCGGGGCATTCATGATTTCCAACAGTGGTGCCGGTATCAAGCACGCTTTGGGCGATATCAAAAAAGTGTTCAGTGGCGCCCAATGGGGCAAGCAGGACTATACTGATTTGCTGTGCCTATTGTTTGCTTTGATCAGGATCGCGCGTCAAAACCCGGTCGGCTTGGAAGAGCACATCGAAGACCCCCATAACTCTTCCATTTTTCAAAACTATCCCAAAATCATGCACGATCACACAGCGCTAGACCTGATTTGCGATACCTTGCGCTCGATGACCATGAACTACGATGACCCCCACCAAGTAGAAGAGGTGCTTGAAAAACAAATCGATGCGCATAAAGCGCATTCGGGCCATTCATCCCATGCTTTGCAACAAATGGCTGACGGCCTTCCCGCACTTGGCATTGTTGCCGCCGTGCTCGGGGTTATCAAAACCATGGCGTCCATCGACCAACCTCCAGAAGTTCTGGGTAAGATGATCGGGGGCGCCCTCGTTGGCACATTCTTGGGCGTGTTCCTCGCTTACGGTTTGGTCGGTCCTTTTTCGGGGAAAGTCCAAGCGGTGGTCGATGAAGACAATGCCTTTTACAACCTCATTCGCGATGTACTCGTGGCCAATCTTTACAACCACGCGCCCAACATCTGCGTCGAAGTGGGGCGACAAAACACACCCCACCAACATCGGCCCTCATTCAACGAAATGGACGAGGCTCTAAAAGAGGCGAAAAACCTGGCGGCATGACAAAGTTTTTGTTTCGTATTTGCATTTTGATTTCGCTGACCTGCGGGACCGCCGCCGCCCAAGACGTGGTCAGCGTGCGCGCCGGCGAACACGCCTCGTTTTCCCGCCTTGTCATTCAGCCGCCAACCCAATTGTGGGAACTCCAGCAGTCCAAAAGACGCGCAACCTTGACGCTGAATAACTGGAACGGAGAGATTGATTATTCTAATGTCTTTGATCGAATTCCAAGGACAAGACTATTGGGCCTAACCCAAG
>CAZBBZ010000096.1:0-8934 GCA_964489925.1 uncultured Rhodobacterales bacterium | reverse complement strand
TCATAATAGGTGCCGCCGGTAAATAGCGCCAAATCGCTGGCCGTGTCGGAGCCTTCAAAGCTGACCGCTTCAAAGCCATAAAGTTCAACGCCGTCGTCGCTAAAGGCGCCACCTAGGCGAACTTCTATGTAGTTTTCCTCGAAGATGCCCTCGTCCGAGGTCGTTCCATATCCTTCATTTTCAAACAGGTACTTGAGGGTCTGAAGCCCGGTATAAAGCTCGGAACTAGTTGAATGGGAATTCAACAAATCTGTCTCAAATCCACCAGATATGGCCGCGTAGCTGGAAGGATCCGCCTCAGAATGGATGGTCCATGCGGCGCCTTCTTGCAGACCACTTGCTTTGTTGCGGATGATCGCTTCATCCGCGCCAATTCCACCATAGACCCTGTCGAACGTGTTGCCGCTTAAAGTTTCCAATTCGATCAGGGCAACATCGGCACCTTCACTCAGGTACATCTGCTCAAATTCTGTATCAGCGGTCAGAACCAAGGTATCGTCACCGGCACCCAGATCAACAAGGTCACGATAAAGGCCGGTGGCGATAAAATCGTCCTTTGCACCCGTTGCAAGCGAGAAACGCTCAATATCGATTAGATTGACTTCGTGTTGCTCGTTGATCGTTAAAATCGCAACTTCTAAAGGTTCGGTAGATTTGCCTTCAACATACTTGATCTCGATCAAGTCCGCGGCGCTTTGGGCCACGACATCCTTGATAACAATCTCTCGCAAACCGTTAACATTTGAACGCGCCGAATCTTCGGTCGAAAATTCGCCATAGCTAACGCCGCCAACTAAGACTTCGAACTGTGCCACGCCTGGGTTGTCTGCCACAAGTATCCGCAGAATTGAATCGGTGGCCGAAGGCAGCGCGCTCGTAATGCTGATTGAGGAATTGGGCCCAGCTAATATCGCCGAATTTTGAATGGTGGTCGTCGCATTGTTAAGGGTAAAGAGAGCCCCTAATTGTGCACCTATCGCCTCACCACTCAGCTTTAGAACAACATTCGCACCGCTTTGCCCAACCGCGCCAGTGCGCAGATCCCATTCGATAGCATCGTCTGGATGGGATTCTTCAAAGTTGGCGATAAACACATCGCCCTCAATCGAGGACGTGCCAACCTCGTGGTTACCACCATCAAACAGCTGCCCTTCATTGCCAAAATAGACCAGCACATCGTTGAAATCGCCGCCGACAAGATTGACCGAACCATCAACGCGCGCAAGGCGACCAATGGTGCTGCCATTCCCAAATAGGTCTTCGCCATTTGCGAATTTGTAAATAAGGAAGTTATCGTTATCCCCACTAGACGAACCATCATCCGCATTGCCAGTTACATTGCTATCGGTGATCTCTGACTGGCTGGGAAGCGCACGCAGCCAGCTAATGCTCGCTGCATTGATGTCATCAAGAAAGAAGCCTTCTTCGGTCTGAAAACCTTCAAGTGACAGTTGCGGGTGCAAAGGACCAGAACCGATGCTTGTTGTGTTGCGGGCATCAAGCCCGATGACGTCGCGATCCGCAAAATCAACATTGGTGTCAAAGTCAAAATTCGCGACCGTCTGCTCGAACTGATAGAGGCGATATTCGGCAATCGAGCTATTGTTGGTCGCCTCACCCAGCGTCGAGTTATAGCCCATTTGCGGCAAAGTGCCGATGATGCCAGAAAACGCGGTTTCAGACGCGGCAACATTGATCGTGCGCGCCTCATTAAAGGCAATCAATTCCTGCACTTGGCCAGGTTTGGTCAGGTCTATTCCGGCGGGGACAAACTCGGAATAATAGACATCATAGGTATCTTTGACGGTGTTAAATTCGCTGCCGTCCACCGCAAAACTTGCGCCATAAAGTTCTGGGATCACGTTCAGACGGAATCCCCCCTCAGGAAACTCAAGCTCGACAATCGGCCCGATGTTGATGCCGAGCTTCTTACCGATGACGCCAGAGGTTTTCGCCTGCAACATATCGATGGTGAATTCACCGGTGATATCAATGCCCAATGAGTGCGTGAACAGCGCTTGATCCAAGCTGTAGGTCGCCTCAACCTGCACCGGCCCCGCACCCGCGAAGGTCGGCGGCGCGACGTTGACACTGTCGTCGCCAAGTTGGGCCTGTACCGTGAAATCGTCGGTCAGATCGTCGGGCGTGCCGTTGTCAGAGCGCAAGGCAATCTCAACATCCGGCTTAGGGATTTCCGAGCCATCGCCGAAATCAAGCGAGATCTCTTCGCTGACCGCCGCCCCGATGCTGGCGCCGATATCGATCACGGTGGCCTCAACGCCAAAGATGCCCTTCCCGATTTTTGGCACGTAATCGTTTAGATCAAACTCAAAGGTCGCGAAAAGCGTGTTTTCCAGCGTCTTGGCCACTGCCGCCACCGGAGCCACGGGGATCTTTTGGATCAGCGACAGGATCAGCTCATCAACATCGGCGGAAAGCTCAATAAAGCGGGTGTCCGAAATGCCCTCAGCCTCGGCCACGAGGGTATTGTTAGAGGTGCCTTCGGTGTTCGCACCAGAGGGCACGCGCAAGGTCAGCTCAAGTCCATAGCCAAGATCGAACGGCAGTTCCGTGGTCAGGGGAGAGACCTTGAACAGCTCAATCCGTTCCTCGGGCAGGTCGATGATCGCGAAATTATCCGCCTCAACGTCAAAGCCAAAGATCGCGGCCTCAATGTTGCGGAAGCCAAATTCGGCGCCGATCACAAAATCAATACCCGCTTCAGCGCCTAGACCAAAACCAGTAGAGGACAGCGAATTGCCCAGAATCGAATAATCGCTGAAATTGAAGTTCATCTGGCCGCCAGCTTGCGTGACCGCGTCATGGACAACGTTCACAGCAATATCGATGCCACCATCAAAGCGTCCCGCCTCGCCAATTTCGGCATAGGCCAAGAGGCCGAACTTAGTGTCGAAATAGACCTGACCTTCAAAGCCCAAGAAAGAGCCGCCAATGTCGATGTCATAGGTTGCTTCGGGGGGATCAAAGATCAGCATATCGCCCGTGTCGATGCCAAGCTCAATGGCGGCACCGGGTGCCCACAAATTTCGATCAGCCGTCGCGAAGTTAAGCGTTGTTGTACGCTCTACCATAGTAATCCCCTAAGAACCGATTCCGGTTGCGATCAGCTTAGGGAGGCATTTTGCGGCATTTCAAGAAAATTGACGTAGCGTCGGGCGTTAGTTTCACCGCCATACCCCAAATGGGATACGGCGAAGTATTAACGTGGAAAAGGCAAAGACTAGGTGAAACGCCTATCGCTTAGACTTTGAGCGGGCCGATCATCATGATCATTTGGCGGCCTTCCATTTTGGGCATGTTTTCGACCTTACCAATTTCGGTAATGTCGGCAGCTACCCGTTCAAGTAGCTCACGCCCAAGCTGTTGGTGCGCCATTTCACGACCGCGGAAACGCAAGGTGATTTTAACCTTATCGCCATCCTCAAGGAACTTCACCACGTTGCGCATTTTGACGTCATAGTCATGCGTATCCGTGTTTGGCCGGAACTTGATTTCCTTGATTTCGATTGTCTTTTGCTTTTTGCGTGCCTCGGATTCCCGTTTTTGTTGTTCATATTTGAACTTGCCCAAATCCATGATCTTTACGACCGGGGGTTCGGCATTCGGGGAAATTTCTACAAGGTCAAGGCCAGCTTCCTCAGCCAGTCGCATCCCCTCTTCGGGGGTTACAACGCCGACGTTTTCGCCGTCTGCGCCGATCAGTCTGATTTCGCTTGCACGAATTCTGTCATTCGCGCGGGGTCCTGTGTCGCGCTGTGGAGGCGCATTATGTGGTCTTCGGGCTATCTGTTTCGTCCTTCAGATTGTTGCTGTGATCGGAGTTCTTCATTTCGTCAGCTAATTCACAAACCTGCAAAAATAGCAGAGGCATTTATATACCCGACGCGCCTAACTAATATCAGCGCCTCAAAATATCAACAGGTGGTTGCTTAAGTTGCCATTTTTTCCGCAGCCTGCACACCGTGGCTTCCAATTGTTAACAAGGTGACGCAGCGAGACAATAATTCCCCCCCATTTAGCGATTGCGCCCAGACAGAAAGCGACTACCTAGCGTCCATCAATACACAACAAACACAGGTATCGTTATGAATCGTATAGTATTAATTGTCGGCGCTTTGGTTATCGCTGGCGGCGCATGGTTTTTTCTTCGTGGGGGTGAAGCACCAGATCTTGGTGCCGCGACAGAAGCTGTGACAAATGTAACAGAAGGTGCTGCCGACGCAGCAGCAGGTGCCGCGGATGCAGCAACAGATGCTGTTAGCGATGCGACAACGGATGCAGCTTCTGCTGTTTCTGGCGCGGCTGAAGGCGTCAAAGACGCTGCAACTGGTGCGGTAGAAGGCGCCAAAGAAGCGGCAAGTGATGCAGCATCGGGCGTTGTTGAAAGCGTAACTGAAGCTGTTCAAAACGGCGGCGACATCGCAGGCGCGGCTAAAGAAGCGGTTTCTGATGCGGCTTCAGACGTCACAAACGCTGTGACTGAAGGCGCAAGCAACGCCGTTGAAGGTGCAACCGAGGCTGTAACTGGCGCGGCATCTGGTGCGGTTGAAAACGCTGTTGAAGCGGCAACTGGCGCAGCGACTGAAACCGCTGTCGAAGCGGCAACTGACGCTGCCACGGAAACTGCAGTTGAAGCTGCTACAGAAGCGGCGACAGAAGCTGCAACACAGTCTGTAACAGAAACTGCCGTTGAAGCGGTCAAGGAAGAAGCAAAAGAAGCCGTGACTGAAGGCGCTAAAGACTTGCTGAACAATCTGACCGGCAACTAAGTCTTTCACGACTTTCGAATAAAATTAGGGCCAGAGACGCATACCGCGCTCTGGCCCTTTTTGTTTTAATAAATGCCTAAAGCGCCCCATGCGAACCCAAAGGCCGCAACTGCGCTGGCGGCAACGGCAGCAAGCCCCATAAGTTTGATCGTCGAAAACGGCCGCTCGCCAAAGGTGCGCCCTTGGAGCCCGCAGGTCACGACCTTCATCGGCTTACCTTTGTAGTCATAATGCAAAATCCAAACGGGCAGCAAAATCCGGCGATATTTGATGCCGGTTGTATCCGTTTTGTAGCTGACCTTGACGACCCGAAGTTTGCCAGAGTGGTGCTTAATTCGATTGCGCAACAACAAGGCTTTGTCCTTGGCATTGTGCTCTAGTCCGTCGCGCACGCTTTGGTGATGTCGCTCGGCGGCGAACCCCGCGATATACGCGGGATCAAAAGGGCGCAGATTTTCTGGATCAAAGTCATGCAAGATGCCATCGCGGATCAGCGGTGTCACGTGATGTGATCCGGGCATTAGCAGGTCATCAAGCGTGGTCGTCATGGACCCGGCCATCGTTTTGATCTTGGTTTTTTTGCCGCGGTTGACCTTATAAACGACCGTGTAATCCACCGCCTCGTGACTATCGAAGGTCCAAAACGGGACATAAATTCCGGCCACGCGACCCTTGGCGACCACATCTCCCAAATCACTTGGCGCGGCCCATCGCTTGGCAATCCAGGTTTGCGTCGCCGCTTGCGCCAAATCATCGCCAACGCAAAACGGGATCATCCCCAGAGTGTCATAGCTTTGTCCTTGTGCCTGCTGGACCAGCGCCCCGGCACAATAGGGGCAAGTTTCAGCAATAGAATGACCAAAGAACACCACCTCACCGCCGCAAGTCTCACATTCGAATGGCAAATCTTGGGAAAAGACGGGTTGTTCCGTATGCGGTAAATCCGGGTGGTAATGCTGCTCTGCTGCCGGGTCGATGTTTGGGTCGACGTATATTTCGTGGGCATTGCCGCAGCTTTCGCAGGTCAAGTCCCCCGAGTTTGGATCGAACCTGCATTGCCCAGCGCAGCTTGTGCATCGCAAATCCGCCTGCGCAATGGTTGCGGGCTTAGTCATCGGACATGGCGGAAATGATGCGGAATAAGACTTCAAGCCGTCGCCCGCTGCGCTCAATCGCCCCGTTAATGTCGCCCGAAGCCCACCAGTCACCTAGAATGGTCGCGATGAACCAAACAACCGCAACCCAAATGGCGATAATGATCCAGCCGCCAAACGAGCGGATAAACCCTGCGGAGCCGTGCTTTAACTCGTGCTTGGCTTCTTGGATCTGAATATATTTGCGGATCGGATAGATACCGATCGGCGCTGCGAGACAAATAAGAAAAAGCGTAGAAACAATCGGGGCCACGCTTTGCATGTTCTCTAAATCTCGCTTTTTAAATAACTTGGGGCAGTCGAGGCCAGCGCTGAAAAATTGCGCTGACCTATTTCGGCACTATGCTATTTGCGCAAATCAGGCGCAACCGCCTCTGCCGTCAGGCTGGCAATCACATCATCAAGCGTTTCCACCTTCGAGCCCTTTTCGCCCAAGCGCCGCACAGACACAGTGCGCTCCTCGACTTCGCGCTTACCGATGGCAAGGATCGCCGGCACTTTGCCAAGGCTATGCTCGCGCACCTTATAGTTGATCTTTTCATTACGAATATCAGCCTCGGCGCGGATGCCTTTGGCAATCAGCAACTCAACCACCTCTTGCACGTAATCATCCGCATCAGAAACGATCGAGGCCACAACCACTTGGCGCGGGGCCAACCACAACGGCAAAGCACCTGTGAAGTTTTCGATCAAAATGCCGATAAACCGCTCGAAAGAGCCCAAAGTGGCGCGGTGCAGCATATAGGGGCGGTGTTTGTCGCCATCCGCACCCACGTAGCTCGCGTCAAGACGTTCTGGCAGGTTCGGGTCCACTTGAAACGTACCGCATTGCCAAACCCGGCCAATCGCATCCGTCAGATAAAAGTCGAGCTTCGGGCCATAAAACGCCCCATCCCCCGGCTCTAGCACGTAATCACGGCCCACCGCTTTGATCGCGTTTTCAAGCGCGCCTTCCACATGATCCCAGCTTTCCTCTGATCCGACGCGCTTTTCAGGGCGGGTGGCAAAGCGGATTTCAAAGTCAGGGAAGCCCAATTCGCCATAAATTTCTGCCAGAAAATCAATAAAGCGGGCGCATTCGTCTTGGATCTGATCTTCGGTACAGAAAATATGCGCATCATCTTGGGTAAAGCCGCGCACCCGCATAATACCGTGCAAAGCCCCAGACGGTTCAAATCGCGAGCAAGAGCCAAACTCTGCCATACGCAGCGGCAAATCCCGATAGCTTTTTAGCCCCTGATTATAAACCTGCACGTGGCAAGGGCAGTTCATCGGTTTCAGAGCATTAATCCGGGTCTGATCCCGGTTCTTGGCCGCCGCATCGTCGTTTTCACCATCACGGCTTTCGTCCACTTCGACGAGGAACATGTGATGCTGGTATTTTTCCCAGTGGCCCGAGGCTTCCCACAATTTGCGGTCAACCACTTGCGGCGTGTTGATTTCTTTATATCCGCCTGCGCGCTGTTTGCGGCGCATGTAGTCTTGCAAGGTGGTGTAGATCGTCCACCCGCTTGGGTGCCAGAACACCTGCCCCGGCGCCTCCTCTTGCATATGAAACAGGTTCATATCGCGGCCCAAGCGACGGTGATCGCGCTTTTCCGCTTCTTCCAGAAACGTCATATGCGCTTTCAACTCGTCACGGTTCTTAAACGCCACCCCGTAAATCCGTTGCAACATCTGCCGGGAACTATCGCCCCGCCAATAAGCGCCAGAAACCCGCATCAGCTTGAACGCATCAGCAGGCACTTGGCCTGTGTGCTGCAAATGGGGGCCACGGCAAAGATCTTGCCATTCGCCATGCCAATACATGCGGATCGGCTCATCACCGGGGATGCTTTCGATCAGCTCGACTTTGTAAGGCTCGTTATTATCCTTATAGAATTGCACCGCATCCGGGCGCGGCCAAACTTCGGTACGCACCCCGTCGCGCTTGTTGATGATCTCTTTCATCTTTTTTTCAATCGCGCCCAAATCTTCGGGCGTGAACGGCTCGGCGCGGTCAAAGTCATAATACCAACCGTGTTCAATCACCGGGCCGATGGTCACTTTCACATCTGGCCAAATTTCTTGCACCGCGCGCGCCATGATGTGCGCGCAGTCGTGACGGATCAGCTCCAGTGCGGGTGCATCATCTTTGAGGGTGTGAATGGCGATATCGGCATCCCGATCAAGCGCCCAAGCCAAGTCCCAATGTTCGCCATCAACTGTCCAGCTAATTGCGGCTTTGCCAAGAGATGTGGCAATCGACTTGGCGACCTCGCCTCCGGTCACACCGGCGGGAAATTCGCGTTTAGAGCCATCAGGAAGGGTAAGAGAAATATCGGCCATTTGCGGCACTCCTTTTCGTCTGTTTGGTGCCTACAAAGCACCCGGTTGCGTCATATAATGCGCGGTATAAGCGAAAGACCGTGGTCATGCCAAGGCTTGATCTTGGCATCCAGTAACAACCCCTAAACCTTGCACCTAAGGTCGCCGCCCTGTTAGGAAGCGAACAACGTTCATTTTTGATGAAAAAGAGCAATGGCCGGAAAAGTACAAGCCAAACGCGACGCCTTACGCGCAAAACTTATCAAAGCAGCCCAAGACCAAATCGCACAAGGCGGTTTGGCGGCCCTGAAAGCGCGGGACTTGGCGCGCGATGCAGAATGTTCGGTCGGGGCGATTTACAATATATTCGACGACCTAAGCGACCTTATCTTAGAGGTGAACGGCATTACCTTCGGGCAAATGGGCGCGGAAATCCGCGAGGCCACCGCCATACATAAGCACCAGCCCGCCAAAGCATTGGTGGCTATGGGGCAAGCCTATCACGACTACGCCACCGCCAACCGTCGCCCTTGGCGTGCGCTGTTCGAAGTTGAAATGTCCGCAGAAACCAAAATTCCGACATGGTATATGCGCGAGTTGGCGCAGCTGTTTGCGATCATCGGCGATCCTATGAAACAGATTTGGCCGCAAAAAACCGAAGCTGAAATTGATATCGACGTGCG
>CAZBBZ010000095.1:0-8941 GCA_964489925.1 uncultured Rhodobacterales bacterium | reverse complement strand
ACTCCTTTATGATTTCTTCGATCACGGTTGAGGTGCAAGATGATGCGCCTGCGCCCGAGCCAGAGCCTGAGCCCGAACCTGCTCCAGAACCAGAGCCAGAGCCTGCGCCCGAGCCAGAGCCTGCGCCAGAGCCAGAGCCAGAGCCAGAGCCTGCGCCAGAACCAGAGCCAGAGCCTGCGCCAGAGCCGGAACCTGCGCCTGAGCCCGAACCGGAGCCAGAACCAGAACCTGCGCCGGAACCCGAGCCAGAACCTGCGCCGGAACCTGAGCCTGAGCCAGAACCTGCGCCTGAACCGGAGCCTGCGCCTGAACCCGAGCCAGAGCCTGCGCCGGAGCCAGAGCCGGAACCGGAGCCTGCACCAGAACCAGAGCCGCTACCGGAAGGCACTGGAACCATCCGCGGTGACGTGTTCATTGATAACGACGGCGATGATGTTTTCTTTGGGCCAATTGACAAGCTTTTGTTTGGTCAAACGGTGCAACTGTTGGATGGCAGTGGTAACTTGCTCGAAACCGCGACAACGTCCCGGTTTGGCACGTTTTCCTTTGACGAAATGTCGACGGCCCAATCCTATCAGCTTCGGTTTATGGCCCCAGAGGATACAGCCTTTGTCAGCGCCAATGTTGGTTCGCGCAATAATCGCGACAGCGATGTGACCGATTTGGAAACTGGAACCACGGATGTCTTTACAATTGAGGACGGCGAGGTTGCACGATTTGGTGCCGGTGTGCGCGATGCACAAGAACCGTCCGTGCCGAGTGATGGTGATGTGCGTGGTTTTGTATTCCGCGACAATAATGGCGACGGTGTTTATAACAGCGGTGATGGCCTAATGCGCGGACAAACCGTGTCGTTGATTGATGACATGGGCAATGTGGCGGCCACGACGACCACGTCCTTTACAGGGTCCTATCAGTTCAGTGACGTTGCACATGGCGATTATGCGCTACAGTTCGAAGCGGGTGGTCCGATGGATGTGTTCACGACGGCTAATCAAGGGCCGCGAGAAGGCCGCGACAGCGATGTCACAAACCGGATGGATGGCACGACTGATGTCTTTACCGTGGATGGCCCCGACGTGGTGCGCCTTCAGGCGGGCGTTGTCGACATGTCCGTCAATGACGACGTCGTGGCATAATCAAGTTATACGGATTTTGCCCTAATTTGTGCCCGGGGTCTTGCCTCGGGCATAAGTTTTTGAAGCATCGATGGGCGAAATGCATCGTTGTTGCGAGAAACCTAAGAATTGCCACATTCCCGTCTTGACGGGACAAAAAGCTACGCCTACAACGCCCGAACGTTGTGTAATTACAGCTAAATGCGCGGTTGTAGCTCAGTTGGTTAGAGTGCCGGCCTGTCACGCCGGAGGTCGCGGGTTCGAGTCCCGTCAACCGCGCCATTTTTTTATTTTTCAGACTTCGTAATATCATAATGCGTTCCCTGTTTTCGGGCGTGTTTTGGGTGTTTTTCGGTAATTTCATGAGAAATTTCGCAGTTCACGAAAAGTTTAACCCATATTAGTGATGTTAAATCTGAAGAAACCCTGTAGGCTTACTTTACGGAAGCTTTCGACCGCGTCCCGACAGTCCCAAAATGCGGTCAAGGTTCCCGTTTCTGCTGCAATTTTTTGCAGTGGGGCAAGCGCGGGGGGATTCGCATCTGATCACTTCAGGACTATAGTCCGTCCTCTGTTTGCTGCGTCGTCAGGCACCGCCGGGCCACTGTTGTTCCCTACAGACCGGTAGTGCCTGACGGCCGCTAGCAAAAATCGAGTTTGATTTAGAATAAAAAAACGGCGCTGGGGTTTCCCTCGCGCCGTTTTGTTTATCAGGTTGTTAAGAACCTCTAGTCGTAGTCAATCTCTGGCTTTTGGCGGCGCAATAGCCTGTCCAATGACAACGGCCCGCCGCCGCGGGCAACTAAGAACAACAGCAAAAAGATCCAGTAAGGGCGCACATCCGCGATCTTGGAATCTTCTTTACCGTCAAACCATGTGCCGACCGGGGGATCAGCCCGCACGTATTGGCGCACCGAAAAGGGAACCTTTCCTACCGCTTCGATCGGTTCGGCTTTTTCATTAAACGCGGCAAGGTCCGTTTTGGCTTTTGCGAGCGCGTCATCATGCACCTTGCTGATTTGATGGCCGGTGACGTCCACGAAGGTTAAAACGGCGATAAAAATCACCATGCCAAACGCGGCTGTGCGGGTGAACAGCCCGATGATAATCAGGATCGGTAGGATGATTTCGCCGTAAGCGCCGATGAAGGCGATGATTTGATAGATGCCACCAAGTTGGCTGACATCGCCGCCCGCGGCCTCTATCTGTTTTGGGAACATGGAATAGAACGCCCCGTCGCGTGGGAAAAAGCTGAACCCGTCGCGGGATGAATAAACTTTGGTTTTGGCCGAATTCCAAAGCCAGATAAACAAAGTCCCTGCAAAGATGAGCCGGGCAAGCGTGGAAAGGATGCTGTGGTCAAGAAGGCGGGCGAACCAGCCAAGGACGAGGTCCTCTGCGCGATAAAGAAATCCCATGTTTTGTCCCTTTTAGTTTTTTATGATGGCACCAAGTGCGCCAGAGGCGAATAGGTGCGATAGGTTTTGTGAGAGGTCGAAGTCAGATGTTGCCGCGAGGCTTGCGTTTACAGCCTCGCCCAGAGCGGTGCCGTTCATCAAGTTTGTCAAAAAGGTGCGCCCGCCAGCACCAAATTTGGTCATGAGCACTGTGTCGCTTGGGCGCGAGACCAGCACGACTTCACCGCTTTGGGGCAGCGCGCCGCCCTCGGCCTGATTGAACTGCCAAATCGACAAAACAGGATAGCGCGAGGCGATCAGCTGAGCGGCGGATTGGAACGTAAAGCGGCACTCTAGCAAGGCGGTTTCGTCTAGGCCGTTTAGAACCGTAAGATCAGCGCCTGGCTCATCGGCGGCGTGATACGCGGTGCGCCGCGCCCATTCAAGCCGGGCAACGTCAGGCAGGTAGGGCAGTTGTTGCGTTGGTTCAAAGCTGGTTAGAAAGTCGGCAAAGTTATCCCCATAATACATCATCAATGGGGATTTGGGCGGATTTGCACGCACGTAAACACCCGCCATGGCGTCAAAAAACGCATCGCCAACCGCCTTTTTCACGACTGGGTAGCCGTCGCCAAGCGCGCTGATTAACGACACCACAACGTTGTTGCGATACACATCAAAACGCTTGGTGGCAGGGGACCCATCAGGGCGGATCACCCCGTCGGGGGGCGCAATGTCCGGGTTCAGCAGGGCTTGTCCGAATAGCGATTGCATCGTGCTAGACCGCCGCAACGGTTGCGTTTGTCAGCGCGTCATGGGCGCGTGCAGCTTCGGCTGCCAAAACGGGCCAGTCAGGGACATCGGTGTCCCATTCAATAAGCGTTGGTACCGGACCTGTGCGCGATAAGGTATGTTCGTATAGCGCCCAAACCGGGTCAACCACCGGGTTGTTATGGGCATCGATCAACAAAAGCGCGCCCAGCTCGTCTTCGTCTTCTTCATGGCCACCAAGGTGGATTTCGCCCACATGTTCGGTGGGAAAGGCGTCGATGTAATCAAGGGCGCCATAGTTCTGGTTCGTGGCGGATACAAAGACGTTATTTACATCCAACAACAAGCCGCAGCCGCTTTGGGCGACGATTTCTTTTAGGAAGTCGATTTCGGACATGTCGGAGTGTGCAAAAGCGACGTAGGTGGATGGGTTTTCAAGCAGCATTTGGCGGCCAAGCGTGTCTTGTACTTGGTTGATGTGTTCCACGACGCGGGTAAGGCTGGCCTTGTCATAAGGCACAGGCAATAGATCGTTTAGAAAGCCGACATCATGGGTAGACCAGGCCAAATGTTCTGAAAAACTAGCAGGTTGCAGCCAGTTATTAAGGTTTTCCAAGCGCGCAAGGTGGTCGCTGTCAAGCGGACCTTCGGCACCGATAGATAGGCCAACACCGTGGCAAGAAATCGGAAACCGCTCGGCCAAATGGCGCAGCTGCGCCAGTGGCGGGCCGCCTGCACCCATATAGTTTTCCGCATGGACTTCGAGCCACGTTACCGGGGCAGGATTTTCCAAAATAGCCGATAAATGCTGTGGTTTATAGCCGACACCGACGCTTGCGGGGAGTTTTCCACCAATTTGGGGGCTTCCGTCAGGCATACGTCCGGTCCTTTTGTTTATCTTGTATTCTTAATAGTTGGGATGGGCCCAAGGTAGCAAGCCCATCCCAAAACATCGGTCTTATGCAGGAAGATCGCGCTCTAGCGGCTCAAGCGAACCGTTGCGGTCTTCTGGAAGTTCCATTGAAACACAAGTGCCTTCTGGAACGTTGGTCCAAGCGTTGCCTTGGTAATCAACAGTTGAAGAACCTGCACATGTTGTGCCCGGTCCGGCTGCACAGTCGTTTTCGCCAGCAAGCGATACGCCGTAGCATTTTTCGCTAGATTGAGCCTGAACAACAGTTGTTTGAGCGGCCATAGCAGCGGCAACGGCACCAGCAACGGCGATTGTTTTGATTACTTTAGAGGACATAGATCGATCCCTTTTTGGTTCACATTATGGTTTTAACATCCCCGGGTTATCCCGAGGCATGAAGAACAACTATTGTTTTCCGAAATCAAATGCATCTCACATGGGCGTTATGTCACACGGGGTTTATTCGATGAAATATTTGGTTCCATCGTGAGATTTAATTATCTAGATTAGGTAATCGCAATTTTTTGACTAAAATATAAGTGAATTTACCGAATATAGAGTAGCGTTTGAAAATGCACCGCGCCGCTAACATCACCAACGTGGCAACCAATGTCGACAATTCTTGCGATAGAGTGAAACAAATTGTAAGCCGCTTGGATGCTCACGAAAACTGAACAGCTGGCAGATTTCTGCCGTGAATGTGCAAAATACCCCTACGTAACTGTCGATACCGAGTTTCTGCGGGAACGGACGTATTATTCGCAATTATGTTTGGTGCAGCTTGCCCATCCGGGGGAGGGCGAGGGATCAGCGCACCTGATCGACCCGTTGTCCGATGACATGGATTTGGCGCCTCTTTATGAGTTGTTTGCCAATAAGGACGTGGTGAAGGTGTTTCACGCCGCGCGCCAAGATCTTGAAATTTTCTTTGTTGAAGGCGGCATTATTCCAGAGCCGTTTTTTGACACGCAAGTGGCCGCGATGGTCTGCGGGTTTGGCGAACAGGTTGGTTATGAAACCTTGGTGCGCACGATTTCAAAGGCGAATGTGGACAAAAGTTCGCGCTTTACCGATTGGAGCAAGCGTCCGCTGTCCACCAAGCAGCAGGATTATGCCTTGGCGGATGTGACGTTCTTGCGGGGCATCTATGAATATCTTGATGGCAAGTTGGAAGAAAGCAATCGACGTGGTTGGGTTGCGGAAGAAACTGCCGTTTTGACGGCTCCGGCCACTTATTCGGCGGAACCGCGTGATGCGTGGCGTCGGATCAAGACGCGCAATTCAAGCCCGCGCAACTTGGCGATTGTACGCGAATTGGCGCAGTACCGCGAAGAAACCGCCCGTTCGCGCAATGTGCCGCGCAACCGTGTGCTAAAAGACGATGCGATTTTGGAATTGTCGGGATTAAAGCCGACCTCGATTGAAGACCTGTCCAAAACCCGGTTGTTAGTGCGTGAAATGCGACGCGACCCGCATGCGCAGAATTTGCTGGATGCGGTTAAGCGCGGTTTGAACCTGCCTCAAGATGAATTGCCCGTGGTTGAGCGGCGCGACGGACCCAAGAAAACGGGCGTTGCGGGATTGTCTGAATTGCTGCGGGTCTTGCTAAAAGCACGATGCGAAGAAGCGGGGGTTGCCCAAAAGCTGATTGCGAGTGCGGCGGATTTGGATCTTTTGGCGGCAGAAGATGAGCCTGACATCGCTTGCATGAAAGGCTGGCGCAAAGAATTGTTCGGCGATGATGCGATTGCATTGAAAAGCGGTCAAATTGCTTTGTCCGCCGGCCCTAAAGGGGTGCTTATGATCAAGCTCTAGCGGCCTTGATCATGTTTGACGACGATTAGCGCGGGCTTTAGCGCAGGCGAATAGTCACCGAGCCTGCGTTTGCATCAACGGCAAGTTCTGACACCCCAACCAGTCTTTTGTTGGTAATATAGGTCGCAGCCGTAACAAATTGCGCATCCGTAGGGCCGTCACTTGGATAGGCCATCAGCACGTATTGAAGACGCGCTTCATTGTCCAAGCGTCCGCCGTTTAGCACCATCAAGCGCGCTGCCCGATAACCTGGCGTTTCGGTTCTAGCTTGCGCGCGCAAGATTGCCCCGCGCGGGGTGAAATCCAAACGCAGTTCAACAATTTCAGCGACGCGCACCAGATTTGGATCAAGCGTGGTTTGCGCCGCACGCGCAATATATCGATCATAAGCGGTGTTTGCATCAAGTAGCGCCTGCTTTTGCAGTTCTTCATCCGATGGCTTTGGTGCAGATACCGCAGATACCCAAGTTAGCGGGTTTAATGCCCCCAGCGATAGGCTGCCCTGATTGCTACAGGCGGACAAAAGCACGAGTGCGCAAAGGATCAAAGGGCGAGTGAATGGCATCTGCGCGTTATTCCATTTCAATGAGCGTAGGATCGTTGCGCAGATCGTCTTTGGGAGCGAACCAGCCGCTTGGGGAGGTCAAGATATTCATCGCGCCTGTGCCGCAGCCACTAAGGGAGCCACTAAGGGCGAATGCTGAAACGAGCAGAACCGTCGTTGTTTTGAATGTTGGCATTTTCATTTGATGTCCCGTGCCTTTGACCTGTGGTTTGGGGCACCGACGTTGCCGCCGATATGAACAAACGCTCCCCCAAGCTTTGCTTTCTTCACGATTTGGTAGCACTTTATCGCCGCTTAGAAAAGCAGCAAGCCTATGATCGGGCAAATGACACTGGACCGGACGGGGTCTAGTGCATAGATGAAGCCTGACACGATCCTTGATCCAAGTAAGACGCGAAAACCTGCAATGGCCGATAATTTTGATGAAATCTCTGAAACCTTTGAGTTTCTTGACGAGTGGGAAGACCGCTATCGTTATGTCATCGAGCTTGGCAAAGCGATGCCGGATTTGCCCCAAGATCTGCAGGTAGAAGCGACCCGCGTGCATGGCTGTGCCTCGCAGGTTTGGATCGCCCCAACCGTAGACGGACAGGGCGAAAGCGCGATGTTGCGTTTTGAAGGCACATCCGATGCGATGATTGTACGCGGGCTGATTGCCATACTTCTGGCACTTTACAACGACAAATCGGCTGCAGAAATTTTGAAGATTGATGCACAAGCGCAGCTTAAAGGGTTGGGTCTGGATCAGCATTTGTCATCACAACGTTCCAACGGGTTGCGGGCAATGATTGAGCGGGTCCAAGAAATTGCTACACGCGCCGCAAACGCAAATTAGATAGAAGTTAAAAGGAAGCCAGATGAGCAACCGATTTATTGATATGTTGAACAACCGCGATTGGTTGCTGGCAGATGGAGCGACAGGAACGAACCTGTTTAATCTGGGTTTGGTCGCGGGCGAGGCGCCGGAAGTTTGGAATTTGGATGAGCCGGACAAAATTCGCGCGCTTTACAAAGGGTCCGTTGATGCAGGGTCCGATCTGTTTTTGACGAACTCTTTTGGCGGTAATGCCAGTCGTTTGAAATTGCACGATTTGCAAGATCGCGTGCATGAGGTGAACAAGATTGCCGCGGAATTGGGCCGCGAAATTGCTGATGCTGCCGGGCGTCCGATTGCGGTTGCAGGGTCAATGGGCCCGACGGGTGAAATTATGGGTGCGGCAGGCACGCTCAGCCATGAAAGCGCTGTGGAGATGTTCGAAGAACAAGCACATGGTTTGGTCGATGGCGGCGCGGATGTTTTGTGGGTGGAAACCATTAGCGCCCCGGAAGAATTCATCGCCGCCGCAGAAGCGATTGGCAATGTGGGCGTGCCTTGGTGTGGCACTATGAGCTTTGATACGGCGGGGCGCACTATGATGGGTGTGACCTCGGTTGATATGGTGGAACTGGTCGGTGGTTTGGATCACACGCCGCTGGCTTTTGGGGCCAACTGCGGTGTGGGCGCGTCGGATTTGCTGCGCACAGTTTTGGGCATGTCAGGAACGGCAACGCTGCCCCTGATCGCCAAAGGGAATGCTGGAATTCCGAAATATGTGGATGGTCACATTCATTATGATGGCACGCCAGAGCTGATGGCGGAATATGCGACCATGGCTTTTGATGCGGGCGCGACGATTATTGGTGGGTGCTGTGGCACGATGCCAGTACATCTAAGCGCAATGCGGGCGGCACTAGAGGCGGCTGAAAGAGGCACAGCCCCAACCCACGAAGAAATCCAAGCCTCTTTGGGCGGGTATTCATCGGGCAATGATGGTACCGAAGCGGAACCATCCGGGCGCACGCGTGAACGTCGCAGCGGGCGGCGTCGGAAGTAGGATTTAGTTCTGTTCTGGCCCTATGAGTGATGGGTTAGAACAAGGAAAGCTGATCCCCCGGCTTGGCAGGCACTTCGAAAAGGTCAGTGCGCAGCTTTGGCAGGCTGCGATCCAGACCTAAACGGCGGGCGGCGATCTTAAAGCGGTGCTTCATCAGCTCTGCAAATTCGCCGGTTCCGGTCATACGCTTTCCCCATTCGGGATCATATAACGCCCCCCCATGCAATTCGCGCACCCGGCCTAAAATCCGTTCCGCGCGGTCAGGAAAGTTGTCCCGCGCCCAAGTCGCAAACAAATCAGCCACCTCGCGCGGTAGGCGTAGCATGATCCAGCTGGCCGCCACAGCGCCTGCATCGCGCCCCGACTCTAGGATCGCTTCTAGCTCGTGATCGGTCAGGGCCGGCACCATGGGCGAGGCCATAAGCCGCACAGGGATACCCGCCATTGTAAGCTGTTCAATCGCGCGCAAACGTCGCGCAGGCGCGGGG
>CAZBBZ010000094.1:0-9020 GCA_964489925.1 uncultured Rhodobacterales bacterium | reverse complement strand
CACGCATTACGCGCCTTCACGCCGAAACAGCAAAAAGCCATCAAACAGGCCGCCGTGCCAGTCGCATCCGTGCTGTAGGGATCGTTATGAAATAGGACGGTCATGCCTTCGCCCGCAGTGGCATCACCCATGTTGATCGCAAGCTTCAGCTTAAAGTCGTCGCTAAAATCAACCCGCTCGGTGGTCACAGCCGCGCCACTGGTGTTGGCCTCATCTGGGGTTAGCAAAAACTCGTTTGATGTGACCGCCGTTGCGTCACCGTTGAGCGTGAAATAGCGATCAAGGCTGTCGGCGTAATGCTCTCCACCAAGGCCCACGACCACGCTGCTGGCATGGCTTGGCACGCCGTTTTCATCCAGCACAAACAGCATCCAGCCACCCGCGGTGAACACGTTGGAATTTTCGCTTGGGGTCGCGGTGATATAACCATCCGCATCCACCGTAAATTCCAGCTCCTCAAAGCGGGTTTCCATGTTGAACGTATGGGTGACAGAGCCGTTCTTGACCATCGTCACCCGGTCCACCGCACTTGGATCAGACACTTTGATGCGCAGGCTCTCGCGTTGCTCGATGTCCGTTGGCGCCTCTAGGATCACCAACCGATCCGCAGGATCGCCCGCTGCATTATACAAATAATCAGGACGGAAATTTTCCGCATTGGTATTGGTCAGTGGACCGGGCGCACCGCCCCCCATGGACATCACAGTGCCATCGGGCAGCAAGATCGCCGTGGAATGATAAAGCCGCGCCAGCGCTTCGCTTTCGTGGGTCTCAATCACCCCGGTGGTCGGGTTCCAAGTCACAACGCTTTTGTTCGGCGTGCCATAGTCCGTGGTCACCCAAGTTGACCCGCCCCCCAGCAGCATCACCTCGCCATTGGGAAGGATCAGCATATTGGCGTAATGGCGCGGATCACCCAAATCGGCTATTAATTCGGCAACTGGGGCATCGCCGGAA
Source organism: uncultured Rhodobacterales bacterium (assembly GCA_964489925.1). Classification (GTDB taxonomy): domain Bacteria; phylum Pseudomonadota; class Alphaproteobacteria; order Rhodobacterales; family Rhodobacteraceae; genus CAYLLD01. Next base: position 8,063 of record CAZBBZ010000094.1, on the reverse strand, counting down.
AAATCAACGGACCACATCGCACCATTGCCATCCATCATGGCAAATTTGTCTTGGGCATACATCACCGCAGGATGCGTGTCGGCAGATGAAATCGGCAAATCGCCGTAGTATTCCATCGACCCATCGCCTGACGGATCAATGATATGCATGATGCCATCGGTATAATCCGACAAAACCACAACCCGCCCGTCCGAGGTCGGGAATGCACGGGTGTAAAACCACGCTTCCGCCAAAATATCCACGTCCGACTGGCTAAGACCATCGAGCGTCTTAAACCCAACGCCCGGTGTGTAAATTTCAGGGCGCCCAACGGCGATCCCATCCGTATCAATCCCGCCAATCAACATGACCTTGCCGTTTGACAGGGTGACAGCCGTTTCATACCAGCGCGCGTAATTCATATCGCCGGTTTCAAGCTCGGTCAGCGTCCGATCACTGGGGTCATAAACATTCGCATCCTCGACCCCGTTGTTGACCGAGCCCAAGGGCCGCGCATCGCCGCCCGCAATAATAACCCGCCCCGAAACTGGGTCATAAAACGGCACAGAACAGAAAATATCCGTCCCCGTGGTGTTGGGCAGGGTGTAATGGGTATCCGTCGCATAGTCCCAAACGTCATAGATCACTTGCCCGGTCTGCACACCGTTTTCATCGGTGCCAAAGGTCAGCACTTCAAAGTTTGGCATAATGATCGCGTGCAGGCCAATCAGCGGCCAGTCTTGCACGCCTTGCCATTCGCCATCCCCGTCCAAATCTTGGCCCATGCCCCCCGTGACCGAGGCCAACTCGATCCCGCTGTCAAACAGATCAAGGCTTACGCCCCCGGTATCCGCCCCGCTGACTTCAACATCCAAGGACTTGCCCAAGATGCCCTGAAAATACAGCACTTGGATGTCATGCACGCCTGCGGTCAGCTCAACCGTGCCTTGCTGGGTTTGCGCGCTGTGATAGCCATCATTATCAACCACCTCGAACCCGTTGACGTATAGCTTTGAGCCATCATCCGAGGTCGTATTAAAGGTATAACTCCCCCCGGTTTCGATGTTCATGTGACCGCTATAGCGGACCTGAAAATTCTGATCGTCGTTCTTGATATCAAGGGCCAAAGCCGCCACATCAAAATCGCTCGCCGCACCACTGGCAAGCGCGCCACTGGCCGGGATCGCATCTGCTGTGGGGGCGATGGGCGTGCCGTCAAAGAACTGATAGCGCAATGCGCCGTCTTCGCTGAATTCCACGGTTTCAGGGACCACCAAATCAAACGGACGACGACCCTCATTGCCAATCGCCCAATCCAGCGTGGCCACATCCCCATCCACATGGTTCAGGTATTCGATCACAATCTCATGGGTGCCTGCACCAACGGACACAAGATCACTATCCGCGCCATAGCGGTTTTCAGCGTTGCACAAACACATGGTCCCGCCGGTATTGGGGCAGGGGCCAGTTGCGGCCCCGCTTAGGGTCTCGCAGCGCACCTCGCTTACCACAACGCCGTCAACATAAACCGTCGCATCGCCCGCGGCTGATAGGTAAAACGCAATGTCTTCGGGACGATCGAGCGTGATGGTGGTGGACAGCCGTGCCGCATAGCCGGTTTCTGCAACACCATTGGCCACAGTGGTTAGCACCTGCGCCATATCACCCGCCTGAACGGACGAGCTTTCTGGGGCAGCGGCAAAGTTAATATCGTCTATTGTATAGGCGGCCTGCGCTGAAAAAACATCAACATCCCAAGCCTGCCCGATCCCAATCACCGGCATGGCGCCCTCCCGCGACTATGTCCCACGTCTTGTATTCTTTGGGATCAACTGTGGCTCAACGCAGAATTAAGCGTCAAGGGGAATAGGATCGGCTTTGAGACTCTTTTAACAGGTTATCATTGCAAAACTGCAGGGATCTAAAGAACGCCTTTGACGTAAATCGCCGCGTCGTTGATTACATCTTCAAGCGGTTTGCCGATATCAACCACATAGCCATCTTCGTCTTTGCCAAGCTGTTCGAGGTCCGCAAATTGACTGTCCAAAAGGCTCGTTGGCATGAAATGCCCGTCGCGGGTTTTCATCCGGTTGGCGATAATAAATTGCGCAGCAGCGAGATGAATAAAGCCAACCTTACTGCCGGCTTTTGCGCGAATTGTATCACGGTAACTGCGTTTGAGCGCGGAACAGCCAATCGCGATTGGACCCGTTGCCGCACCGAGCTTTTCACCAATATCCGCCAACCAAGGCGCGCGATCCGCGTCCGTTAGTGGCATGCCTGCGGACATTTTCTCGATGTTAGATTTAGGATGCAGATCATCACCGTCAAAATAGCTCAAGCCCGTGATGCGGACCAGCCCTTGACCAACGGATGTTTTGCCGCTGCCTGCGACGCCCATAATAACAAACTTATCAATCATAGTGACGCTGTGTCCCTTGTGCAAACGCGGCTGTTTCAACTGTACCGGAACGGTCCGAGCAAAACCCTATTATGATTGCCAAGAGATATAGAACTGTTCAAGGGCCAAAATTAGGCTGGCCCTTGACCTTATTGCGATCAGTTTAGACGTTCGAATTAGAATGTTGGCAGATCAGAATGTCGGCAATGGTGGCAGTTTTTGACCCAACCATTTTTCCGAAAACGTGTTTAGATCACCGCCAAGTTTTTTGTGCAGAATGAACACATTGGTCCACTGCAGCAAATCAGCATTGCCTTTTTTGACGCCGATAAACGCGGGGCTTTCTTTGATGATAAACTTGGTTTCAAGCGACATATCAGGGTTGTCCGCACTCAGCTTGGCCGCAACTGTGTTGCCTGTGACCAGCACGTCAACTTGCCCGGATGTATAGGCCGCCAAGGTTGCCGCGTTATCGCCAAAGCGGATGATTTCTGTGGTTTCAGGCGCGCTGTCGGTCAACTCCAGATCTTCGAGTGTGCCACCGGTTAGACCCACCTTCATACCCGCCAAATCAGCTGGCGAGGCGATCATTTTATCCGCAGGTGCAAAGGCGCCGGAAAAGAACGGCGCATAAGCTGCTGTGAACCAAATCGACTTGGCCCGCTCGGGGTTTGCACCCATGGAGCTAATCACCAGATCAACCCGATCGGTTTCCAAAAACGGGATACGCTGCTTGGATGTTACGGGGACCAATTCCAGCTCAACGCCCAAATCCTTGGCGATCAGCTTGGCCACATCAACGTCATAGCCTTCATATTCCCCGGTCGCACCCAAAGCACCGAAAGGGGGAAAGTTTTCAGGAATGGCGATCTGGATTTTGCCTTCGGACAAGATGTCCGACAGATCTGCAAGGGCAGGTCCAGCAAGCATCACCGCGCCAATCGCGGCGGCAATCAAGGTGTTTAGTTTCTTTAGCATGGTACTTCTCCTGTTGAGGTTTCTTTAAGCGGTGGAAATTTGCGGATGCTGCCCTTTGCTGCCCATGCGTTTTTCAAGCCGCAGGGCCAGACGCGACAAGGGAAAGCAAAGCGCGAAATAAATCAGCGCCATGGCTGGGTAGATGACAAAAGGTTCTGTCCCATCAACGGGCGCATTGGCCCAGCGACGACCCACAGCCATGAGGTCGTGAAAACCGATGATATAGGCCAGCGAAGTGCCTTTGATGATCTGCACCAAAAAGCCGACCGTGGGCGCAAGGGCGCGCGACACCGCTTGGGGCAGGATCACCAGACGCAAAGTGGCCAAAAACCCAAACCCAAGCGCGCTGGCGCCTTCCCATTGCCCCTCGGGGATCGACTGTATCGCACCGCGCCAAACCTCGGCCAGATAAGCGCTGGCATAAAGCGTGAGGGACGCCGTGGCCGCAAGCCAAGGGTCAACGTCTTGGCCAAACAACCGAGGCACGCCTAGGCCAAGTAAAAACAGCAGCATCAACAGTGGCGTGGATTGGAACAACCAGATATAACCGTTCGCCAGCTTTGCCAGCGTCTTGCGCGGACCGATGCGCGCAATAGCGATCAGCCCACCGATGAACCCGCCACCCAGAAAAGCGATTGCGGATAGGTAGATGGTGAATTGCGTCGCTTCCAGCAATTGAAAGATCACAGCGCCATAAGGCAGGCCGAACAGGGATATGAACCAATCTTTCATCGCACGAACCTCCATGAAAAGGCGCGCGCCTCAAAAATGGCAAGCAAGCCTTTGAGCGCGAGCGCGGATAGGATGTAAAGCACGGTCAGCGTGAAAAAGACCTCAAAAGATCGGAAGGTGCGGCTGTCGATAAATACGCCCGCATGGGTCAAATCCTCGACCCCGATTTCCGAAATCACGCCGGTGGTGAGGTAAAGAAAGATGAACTGTGACGTGAGCGAGGGAAACATCGCCCCCACCGCTTGGGGCATCACCACTTTCACAAAAGTCACGCGCTTAGAAATCCCAAGAGCGGCCGCCGCTTCGTGCTGGCCCTTGGCAACCGTAGCAAAACCCGCGCGCAGAATTTCGGCGAAATAGGCGGAAAAATTCAGCGACAAGGCCAGCAAAGCATGGCCCCAAAACGGCCAGCGATAGCCCAGCAACATCGGCAATCCAAACGCGATGAAAAAGAGTTGCACGATCAAAGGCGTGTTGCGGGTAAACTCGACATAGGCCGTGGCGATGGGCGCAAGCACGCGAATTTTCGCATGGCGCGCAACCGCAAGACCTGTGGCAAAGATCAAGCCGATGATAGCGGCGGCGATGGTTAGCCCGACGCTAAAGCCCAAGCCTTCGACCAGCCGCCAAATGTAGTCAGGATTGCGGTAAATCTCAAAAAAGCGCAGATCCATTAAGCCCGCCCTTTCGTTGCCACAAGCGCCAGCGCCAATTGCGTGGCGGCAAGCACCCCATCGATGATTTCCGCGTCCAAATCCGCAAGGCTTTCTGCTAATCCGGTCATCCCCGCACAGCCCAGAACAATGGCGCTGATGTCATCTTCAGCCAAGGCTGTGAGCGCCTCAGCGCGGATCGCTTTGAACGCCGCCTCTGGGTCGCGCTCAATCTCAAGAACAGGCACGTCGCTGGCCCGCACCTGCCCGCAAATGCTGCCAAATCCGGTGCTTTGAATGTTGTCGTTCAAAACGGGCAGGGACACGGACAGGGTTGTCACCACGCTGAACCGATGCCCCAAAAGGCGCGCGGTGTGATAAGACGCCTCGCCAATGCCAATCACGGGCACGGGGCTTAACGCTTTGGCCTCTGCCAATCCGGTGTCGTCAAAGCAGGCGATGATAATCGCGTCATAGCCACTTGCCTCGCCAATAAGCTCCAACAAAGGCGGCACCGCCAGCGCGCCGTCTGCGGCACCTTGGATCGACGGCGGTCCCTTGGTCGAGGTCCATCCGGTGATCTGCGCTTGCGGTGCTGTTGCGCGGGCCGAGGCGATGACGCAATCGGTCATGGCTTGGGTCGCATTGGGATTGATGATCAACAGCTTGCTCATCCCAGCTCCATCGTAGCAATGGCGCGATGGGTCGATCCGGGCGTGGGTGCTTTGCCCAAATACATGCGCGCAGTCGCAAAATCAGGCGCCATGCCACTGGCGATACAAAACGCCGCAAGAGCGGAATTGCCGCGCGGCAAATCAATCGACACCGGACCTGCAAAGGCCTGTCCTGCGGCGCGCAGCAAGGTTTGCGCCCCTTGCGCATCCTTCGCCACCAAAGGCCCGACCTTGGCCCCGGTCCGACAGCGCCGCGCGGTCGCAAAGCCGCCTTGGTCTTGCAAAACAAAGGTCTTGCGGCTATCGCTGCGGGCCAGCCATTTGGTCAAAAACGCAGGTTTGCCATAGCCGTTTGCATCACGTTCCTTGGCAATCATCCACTCAAGGTCGGCCGCGCGCGCAAGGTTCAAAGTCCGATCGGTTTTGGGAACCTTTCCCGTGTAGCGCGTTGTCTGGCTTGTTATCGCAAAGCCGGACGCTTCGTAATTCGCTTGTTGATCCGGCACCCCGTCCAGCCCGATGCTGCGCGTGCCTGCATGTTTGATCGCATGATCCCAAAGCGCTTTGCCGATGCCTTTGCCCCGCCATTCGGGCAAGCACAGATACAGCCCCAAGAACGCCATGTCGTCGCTGTGATTGACCACCGAAATCGCGGCCACTGGCGCATCATCCACCCGCGCTACAAAGAACCCATCTGGATCGCTGGCATAAAACGCATCCGCATCGTCCAACCCGGGGTTCCACCCCTCTGTTGCGGCCCAATCCAACACCACAGGCAATTCATCCGCGCCCATTTGGTCAAGCTGGGCGGTCATACCATCCCCTTACCCGCGTCAGAGCCGAGTTTGGTCCGTTTGCGCTGGGTGATGCTTGCCCCCAGCAGGAACAGCCCGATCATCAGGAACGAAAACACCGTAGTCAGCGTGCCAAGCGCATAAAGCACAGGCGTGGTCACATTGGTGGTCATGCCGAAAATTTCTAGCGGCAGGGTGTTGTAAGAACCCGCGGTCAGGATCGTGCGGGCAAATTCGTCGTAAGACAGGGTAAAGCCGAACAGCGCCACCCCGATGAGTGAAGGCGCGATGATCGGCAGCACCACATGGCGCACGGTTTGCCAGCGGGTCGCACCTTGGTCGCGGGCGGCTTCCTCGAATGAGGGATCAAAACGGTTGAACACCGCGAACATAATCAGCAGGCCAAAGGGCAGGGTCCAGGTCAGTTGCGACCCAAAGCCAGAGGTCGCCCAATGCACGTCTAGCCCGCTTTGGGAAAAGATCAGACCCACACCGAGCGAGATCAGGATCGAAGGGATCACGAGGCTGGTGATGATGAGATAGAACAGCAAGGTTGATCCGGCAAAGCGGCGACGAAACGCCAGCCCGCCCATGACCGAAACGACAACGGTCGTCACCATCACCATCAGCCCCAATGCAAGCGAGCGACGGAACGACCCCCAGATATCGCCCACGGCTTGTTCTTCAAACAGATCGACGTACCAATGAAACGACATGCCGTTCATCGGAAAGGTCAGCCCCCCTTGCGGCCCTTGGAACGACAGGATCGCGATGGTGATCGTCGGCCCGTAAAGGAAGATCAGAAACAGGGCAAAAAATCCGGCAAGCAGGTAATGAGTAAGACCGCGACGCTCAGTCATCACAGCTCCTTTCGGATATCAACAAAGCGCAAGAGCACGCCGATGATCAGCAGAACGGTGATCAAAAGCACCACCGCCATGGCCGAGGCCGAGGGATATTGCAGCAGCGCAATATCGTTTTGGATGATCCGGCCCACGTTGGCGGATTGTGAACCCGACATGAACCGCACGGTGATGAAATCCCCCATCACAAGGGTAACTACAAAAATGGTGCCGATCATAATGCCGGGCTTACACAGCGGAATGATCACATTGGTCAGGACTTGCCGCCCGTTTGCGCCCCCGTCCCTCGCGGCCTCGATCAGCGAGCGGTCAATGCGCATCATCGTGTTGAAGATCGGCACGACCATGAACAGCGTGTAAAGATGCACGAAGGCCAAGATCACGGCGAAGTCGGAAAACAACAGCCAATCAAGCGGCTCGTCCACCACGCCCATCTGGATCAGGGCGGAATTGGCGATGCCATTGCGCCCCAGAAACGGAATCCAAGAAATCATGCGGATGATGTTTGAAGTCCAAAACGGGATCGTACACAGCAAGAACAGCACGATTTGCCATTTCAGGCTGCGCACATGAAAGGCTAGGAAATAGGCGACTGTGAACCCAATAAGCAGCGTAAAAATCCAAGTGACGCCTGCATACATAAAGGTATTGAGAAACACATCGTAGGTGACGGGCGATCCAATGTGAAAACCGTAGTTCTCGAACACAAAATCGGGAATAATTGAAAATTCTGTCGCACGCCAAAAGCTGACTACGACGATCATGATGATCGGCAGGATCAGAAAGAACACCAGCACAAACAAAAGCGGCGAGGCCAAAAGCCAAGCGGACAAATCGGTTTTGCTCAGGCGCAGGCGGTTGGCTGGCATGGGTGCGGTCTTTTCGGTCATGGCAAGGGTGGTATTCGTCATTTTATCTAGCGTCGTCAGCCCCGACGGAGTGGCAGGGCTGACGACAATCGCGAAAAACTTAGGCCGCGATGAACTCGT
>CAZBBZ010000093.1:0-9025 GCA_964489925.1 uncultured Rhodobacterales bacterium | reverse complement strand
ACGGGTCATGGCGCTTTACGAGGCGCGTGGTTGGCGCCCGGTGGTTGCGCCCGAGATGGAGTTTTATATCACCAAGCCAAATCTGGACCCCACAACCGAGATCGAGCCCCCCGTTGGGCGCACTGGCCGCCAGTCTTATGCACGCCAAGCCTATTCGATTTCCGGCGTTGATGAATTTGGCCCCGTTGTGGATGACATCTATGAGTTTGCCGAAGCCCAAGGGCTGCATATCGACACGATCATTCGCGAAGACGGCGCGGGCCAGTTGGAAATCAACCTACGCCACGGCGACCCGCTTGAATTGGCCGATGAAGTGTTCAGCTACAAGCGCATGATCCGCGAGGCGGCGCTGCGCCACGATTGTTATGCCACGTTTATGGCCAAACCGATTGCGGATCAGCCCGGATCGGCCATGCACATTCATCAATCTGTGGTGGATATTAAAACCGGACAGAACATATTTTCGAATACGGATGGCAAGGCTTCGGAGGCGTTCGCTCACTTTGTGGGTGGGTTGCAAAACCACTTGCCGTCGGTGATCTTGCTGATGGCCCCTTATGTAAATTCGTATCGCCGATTGGTGCCGCAGCAAGCCGCGCCGATCAATCTGGAATGGGGACGTGATAATCGCACCGTTGGCTTGCGCGAACCGATTTCGGGGGCGGATGCACGCCGGGTCGAAAACCGCGTGGTTGGCATGGACGCGAACCCTTATCTCGCAATCGCAGCGTCGCTGGCCTGTGGCTATTTGGGCTTGATCGAGCGTGAAAATCCGCGTGATCCGGTCAGCAAAGATGCTTATGAACTGCCCCACTCGCTGCCGCGCGATGTGCTTAGTGCCGTGACGCTGTTTGAAGGAAACAAAAAGGTGCGCGAGATTTTGGGACCGGATTTTTCGGAACTATATTCCTGCATCAAACGCACGGAAATGGACGAATTTATGCAAGTGATCTCCCCTTGGGAGCGTCAGCACCTGATGTTGACCGTATAAACGTGACAAAGCACGGCATCGCCCCCATATAACAATCATGATCCGCTTGTCGTCCATCCTAATCGCCGTCCTCATCGCCTTTGGCATGTATTGGTTTTCGGCCGCGCGTTCCAAACGCATGCTGGATCGCGAGTCTTCGCCACTGGTTGATCCGATCCTGAAAATTCAGATCGAAAAACTCGCCCTTCAACTTGATTTGCAGGAAATTCCGGTGCGGGTTTACGATGTGGATATGGTCAATGGTTTGGCGGCCCCCGATGGGCGCGTGTTTTTAACGCGCGGCTTTATCGAAAAATATCGCAAGGGCGAGGTCGCTGCCGAAGAACTCGTGTCAGTCGTTGCCCATGAACTGGGCCATGTCGCACTTGGCCATTCGCAAAAGCGCATGATTGATTTTGTGTCCTCCAGCGCGCTGCGCACCATTTTGATGGTGGTCTTGGGACGCACGATCCCCTTTGTTGGCCCCTATCTCGCAAATTGGCTGGTGCAGATGATTACCGCCCGCCTGTCGCGCAACGATGAATTTGAAGCTGACGCTTATGCGGCGGCCTTGATGACCAAAGCGGGCTTTGGCGTCGCCCCACAAATCGAGCTGTTCAAAAAGCTGGAAAAATTGTCGGGCGGTAAACCCCAAGCCCCGGCTTGGTTTTTAAGCCACCCCAAAACAGAAGAGCGCATCGCCGCGATTGAAAAGCTGGACGTGGTTTGGCGCGAAGGTGGCTCTGACGCTTAAGTCAGCCGTTTCGCCAGACGCGTGAGACCTGCCTTTTTCAGCAGCTTTTTTGGGGTTTGCGCTTCCCCGGAAAGCGCTTCAGCTTTTGCCACGACCCCCTCAATAACACCGCGCATTTTCGGCTCATCTTCGTCCAAGAAAGACACCAGCAATGCGTCCGGGTCGCTGCGACCAATACCATAGCACCCAAGGATGCTACGGGGAAAATCTTTGTTGTTTTTGGTGACCAATAAGTCCGCGCGCGCACCAATCGCCGCTGCCAAAACATGTTCATCATCCGGGTCTGGCAACTGGTGGATCAACGCGGCTTCATCCGGCGTCGCGCTCGCCTTTGGAAATCGGTCCTTTAACAGCGCAATTTCCACACCCACGCTTGCGCCGATTTCAGGCCCGTCACGCGTGGCGGCCCGCGCCCATTCTTCTAAAATGCGCGGGCTCCAGTAGGGGTGAAAAAAGCCAGCTTGTGCGGCCCCCAAAAGAACTTCGCGCATAATGGTCGGGTAAAGGACGCAAGCGTCCAGCACCGCTTTCATTCAATCACTCTGAAAAACAGCGCCTTAAGATAGGACGATTCCGCCAAGCGCGGGTGCGTGGGATGATCGGGCGAGGCATGGCCTGTATGCACCAGTTGCACGCGACGACGTGCGCGCCCAATGCCCCGCAAAGACGCATCGCGAAATCTCGATAGATCAGCGGCATGGCTGCACGAACACAGCACCAAAAACCCGCCCTTTTCAACCAAGGGCGCTGCATGCAACGCAACACGTTCATAGCCGCGCAACCCATGTTCGAGCGCACCTTTGTTCGGGGCAAACGCTGGCGGATCACAGATCACCACATCAAACTTTTCGTTTCCTTCGGCCAAAGCTTTCATGGTTTTCACACCATCGCCTTGCCGCGTTTCAAATTGATCCGTCAGCCCGGATGCCGCTGCCCCCTTTGTTGCCAAAGCAAGTGCCGGCTCGGATCCGTCAATGGCCAACGCACTGCGCGCCCCGCCCTTAAGTGCCGCCAAACCGAAGCCGCCGACATGGGAAAACACATCCAAAACCCGCGCACCACTGGCCAGCCGCGCAGCAAAGGCATGGTTTGCCCGCTGGTCGTAAAACAATCCCGTCTTTTGTCCCGTGGCGATGTCGGCCAAATAGGTCGCGCCGTTCATCGGCACCTCAACCGGGCCAGACAGATCACCGATCAAAACCTCATCGCGCGGCTCTAAGCCTTCCAAGGTCCGCGAGCGGCCCGATCCGTTCAGATAAACGCAAGAACAGCCCGTGACCTCGACCAAAGCATCGGCAAACTCTTTGGCCAGCGTGTTGGACCAAGCCGCATTGGGCTGAAACGCAAGGGTGTCACCAAAGCGGTCGACGACCACACCGGGCAGCCCATCGGCTTCGGCATGGATCAGGCGATAAAACGGTGCATCAAACAGGCGTTCGCGAAGCTCTAGCGCGCGGGCAATGCGGGTTGCGATCCAGGCTTTGTCGATCACCGCATTGGTATCAAAATCAAGAATACGCGCCGCAATTTTCGAATTTGGATTGGCCGCGGCCAGCGCAAAGGGCTTTCGATCTGCGTCTTGTAACTCTACGATCGCACCGGGTTCGGTGTTTTTTGTGCGTCGGTCCAAAACCAACTCATCGGCAAAAACCCAAGGATCACCACGTACAAAACGGGTGGCTGCGGTTTTCGGGCGGAGGCGCCATACGGGGCGTTGAATATCACTCATGCGCCCGCATTAGATGGTTTGCCCGCCGCGCGAAACCGCAAAGCTTGGATTTTCCACCTGCATACAAACAAAAACGGCCGGGGTGTTTCCAGCCCCGGCCGCTTAAATTCAATCAAGACGCGCTTAGTTAACCGCAGGCACCATGCCTTTTTCAACCGCCAAAGCCCGCATTTTGGATTGCAGCTTTTCAAAAGCGCGCACTTCGATTTGGCGAATACGCTCGCGGCTGACGTTATAAACACCCGAAAGCTGCTCTAGCGTTTTGGGATCTTCGGACAGCTTGCGCTCTACCAGAATATCACGCTCACGCTCATTCAGATCTTCCATCGCTTCGCCAAGCATTTCGCGGCGCAAACCCAGTTCATCCTTGGCTTCATAATCCGCCGCTTGATCCGCGTCTTCGTCCTCTAGCCAGTCCTGCCATTCGGCCGCACCTTCGCCATCGGTTTTGATCTGCGCATTGAGCGATGCATCGCCACCGGACATGCGGCGGTTCATGGAAATGACCTCTTTTTCGGTCACATTCAGTTCCGTCGCAATCCGGGCCACATTTTCAGGGCGCAAGTCGCCTTCTTCCAGCGCGCCAATCTTATTTTTGGCTTTGCGCAGGTTGAAAAACAGCTTCTTTTGCGCACTTGTCGTACCCATTTTCACAAGGCTCCACGAGCGCAGGATATATTCCTGGATCGAGGCCCGGATCCACCACATGGCATAAGTCGCCAAACGGAACCCTTTGTCTGGATCAAAGCGTTTCACCGCCTGCATCAGACCAACATTCGCCTCAGAAATCACTTCCGCCGTCGGCAATCCATAGCCGCGATACCCCATAGCAATCTTAGCCGCCAAACGCAGATGGCTTGTCACCATCTTGTGCGCCGCTTCAGTGTCCTCGCGCTCGATCCATGCTTTGGCCAGAATAAATTCTTCGCCCGGCTCAAGCATTGGAAACTTGCGGATTTCTTGCATATAGTTCGACAACCCTTGTTCGGGTGACGGTGCTGGCAGATTTCTGTAACTCATTTGTCTCCTCCTACGGCCCCTACTGGGACATCCTGCAGATATGTATCGATCATTCACATTTCAAGGTCTAACCAAGCAGAAATTGCCAAAATTCGACAATCCCAACCCCGTGAAGATCTGACACAACTGGTTTTTGCGCTCTAAATTCATAATCTTTGTTAATTTTTCGTTACACTTCAGTGCCTTAATAGACTGAAATAAACCTCACAGCGCGGCGAGATCACATTTCAAGACGCGATGCTCTGCCCAGAAACTCACGAGTTTCGTGAGTTTGTTACACGTTAGCCGCCCTGCAATCGCCCCGCAAATCCGCCAAAAGTTTCGCCATATCATCTGGCATCTCAGACCGAAATTCCAAGGTTTCCCCGGTTCTTGGATGCTCAAACCCAAGAATGGCGGCGTGCAGCGCTTGGCGAGCAAAGGTAAACCCAACCCGCGCCCGCCCATAGGTAGGATCGCCAATCAACGGATGTCCGATATGGGCCAAATGCACCCTAATCTGATGAGTGCGGCCAGTTTCCAAGCGACAGGCGATGCGCGCGCCCTTACCGCCAAAGCGTTCCGTCACTTCAAAATGCGTGACCGCAGATTTGCCGCCCGTCGTCACCACCGCCATCTTTTTTCGATCTTTGGGATGCCGCCCCACTTGGCTGCGTCCCGTAAATCGCGCCCCCTGGTGGCTAATTTCGCGCAGGCCCATCAATCGCGGGTCCGCCGCATCCGGCACACCATAGGTCAGCGCCACATATTCGCGCATGACGCTATGAGCGGCAAACTGACCCGCCAAACCTTGCAAAGCCTGATCGGTTTTCGCCACCACCAGTAGGCCCGAAGTATCCTTATCAATGCGATGCACAATGCCCGGACGCAGCGCCTCGCCAATACCGCGCAAACTATCCCCGCAGTGATGTAGCAGTGCATTGACCAGCGTCCCGGTTTCGCTGCCCGGCCCCGGATGCACCACCAAGCCAGCAGGCTTATCCACCACAATCAGATCGTCGTCTTCATAGACCACCACCAGCGGGATATCTTCGGGTTGGGCATCAATCGGCTTTGGGGCGGGCAGATCAATGATGATCTCAACCCCCGGTGCCACCCGCGCTTTTGGATCGCTCAAGACCTGACCATCACGCGCGTGGACCTGTCCGTCCTTGATGAGCGCGCTCAGACGTGTGCGGCTAATCCCTAAGTCCGCTGGCATAAGCGCGGCCAGTTCTTTATCAAGCCGCGATAGCGGATCATCGGATGTGGTGATTTGGATTTGACGCGAGGACATGATGGCTCAACAAAAACACAAAGACGAAGCAGAGCCCAAACTTGTGCGCCAATTACGTCTGCTTGTCACGGGGCTAACCATTACAATGATTGTTGGACTGGTGGTCATCGTCACGCTTTTGTTTTTCGCATTTCAAAACATTCTAAACAAAGACGACGCCATTTCTGCAACCAACGTGACCTTGCCGGATGGCCAAACCGCACAAGCTGTTACTTTCGGTTCGGGCTGGATTGCAGTCGTGACAAGCGATAGCGACGGTCAGGACCGGGTTTTGATTTTGGACCCGGACGGGCAAACTCTGCGTCAATCAATCGATATCAATTAGGCGATTTCAATTGACGGGCGTCAACAACGCGCGCCCTTCGCTGGCCGCCACGATATTTGCGATCATCAATGCCCCCATAGCCTTGCGCGTTTCCACCGTGGCAGAGCCTACATGGGGCAACAGCAATACGTTATCGAGCTTTACAAACCGCGGGTCAAAATCAGGCTCGCTTGCAAAAACATCCAAAGCCGCACCAGCGATTGCGCCAGTTTCAAGCGCATCCAGCATCGCGGCTTCATCAATGGTCGAGCCGCGTGAAATGTTCACAATCATCCCGTCTTTGCCCAATGCGGCAATCGCATCCGCATCACAAATATGCGCCGTTTCCGGCCCACCTGCGCAAGCGATCACTAGATAATCAACCTCTGCTGCCAATACTTGGGGCGTCGCGCAATAGTTCCATCCCTCCGGCGTGTCTTTGGGCGCGCGTGAATAATAGGAAATTTCCATATCAAAGGCCGCTAATCGATCAGCGATTGCGCGTCCAATGCGCCCCAGCCCCAATATCCCAGCCTTGCCACCGGACATTTTACGCTGCAACGGGTATGCACCCTCGCCCGCCCATTTGCCCGCACGGGTATAGGCCTCTGCCCCATGGCTTTGGCGGCACCAACTTAACATCATCAGCACGGTCAAATCCGCCACATCATCGGTCAAAACGCCGGGCGTATTGGTGACCTTCACCCCGTGATTGGCCGCAGCCTCCACGTCAATCGCATCATAGCCAACCCCAAAATTGGCGACCAATTCGACCTTGGGGAAGCGCTTGAAAAACGCCTCGCCACAGGGGTGATGCCCCGCATAACCCACAAAACGCGCATCTGTCGCACCGCCCCCAAGCGCCATTGCAGCATCCGCACTGTCGGCGCGGTGCAATGTGAATTTCGCCGCCAGCGCCTCAATATCCCAATCGTTATAACCGCCGCATAGAATTAGGTCTGGTTTACTGCCCATGGTGTCTCTTTCAGTTTGTGTTTTATCTGCGCCGCATAATCACATGCCAACAAAGCCACGCGATCATGGCCAAGCCAAATCCTAAATAAGCGAGCCAACGGATTGGATATAGATCACGAAGCTGCATTTGCGGCTCGGTCGCAGGCAAGCTGTCGACGTATAAAATGCTCATCGCCCCAAACCCCCAAACAACAATTCCGATGATTAAAAAGGCCGTAAGCAGCCCAGATTGCGCGCGCGACATGCAAGTTGTTCCTTAGTCTTTGTCTTCGTTCTTGGCGATGATCATGACAATATAAAACGCCATCACCATGCCCATAGTCAGCAACACAAGGCTGAAAATTACTGCGAAAGTCAGGAACGACATGCCCTGCATGCCGGCCCAGCTTTGACTGACGTTCCACGCGTAATAAAGCCCCATTCCGATCACGGCAAAGGTGCCAAGCAGCGTTACGATCAGCCCGATTATGCGCCGCGTCGTCCAGATCATTGCGCTACATCCCCTTTGAATTGAATCTCGTCCTTTGAGCGGATCATTGACCCCCCAAAGCGTCGTTATAGCGCAAACCAGCTTTAACAGGTCCCGTCAATCCTTGGGCCAAATTGACCCAGATTAGACACGCCTAACCAAACATCATTTGTAGGATCGGTTTTACGACTAAACCTGCAAACAGCACCGCCAGCAAAGCAAAATAAACCACCACCGGACGCGGATCAAACTCATCGGTGTCCGCATCAATCCCAATCAGCGCCCAAGTTATGCCCACGCGCAACCGTTTGGGCGAAAATCGGTCGTTATCCAAAAACACCATCACGCGCATCCAAATATAGGCTGCAAAAAATATGCCGACAATAAAGCCTAGCGCGCGCGCATTGTAATCGGAAAACAGGATAAACCCTACGGCTGCCAAGGTCAGTCCAAGATGCGCCATGCTTGTGTTTTGCGCCGTTTGATCGTGATCATCCTTCATTCGTCATCCTTTATCGGCCCAACTCGTTTTGGAGCGTTTCCAACACAGGCGGCCCGCCGCACCCCGCAACATCCGCCGTTTCATAAACGATAGAATTGATCGTCACGTTTTTTGGATCATTGTCAAAGCCCATTGCCACAACACAACCGCGTGCGTTCAGACCATTTTTGACGATCTCACCCGTCTGCCCGCTGCTGTAATCAGGCGAAGCGACAACAGATGTCACCCAAGATTGGTTCCACTCCATAAGCACTTTTAGGTCGGCCGCAGTTAGCCACGCCGGATTGATATGCACCGCGCAAGACAGCCGCATATGGTCGCCATCGCGTGTTTCTCTGAGCGCAACCCAATAAAGCTCTGCCTCTCGGCCAATCTGCAATGTCGCCCCGTCCGCACTCAATAGGCTGTCTGCGCGCCAATAACGGTCGAGCGCATTGCGGTTATTGGCGACAAACCCAGACGGGTCGTCCACCAAGGCGCGGCACAAAACGCCAGATTCTGCCAAGCCTTCCCAATCAATCGCTTGAGCGGGTGCGCCCATTATCCCCAAAGCGGCTGCAAGTTTTATAACCCGGTTCAAAGGCATGCTTTTTGATACGCCCAAGTTGCTGGTTCGTTTGATCTATTCAAAGCGAAATCTCCCTTAATTAGCGGCATCGTTTTGGTATCGCCCACGAATGATCGCTTATTTTGGCTTCAAATCTTACACGCAGAACTCACATTCTCTATGGTTTTCTAAAGCTTTCAAAGGACAAGCAAAATCAAAGCTTCGTGTTTAACGCGCGCACAAAACCCCATACAAAGGGACCAACGCCTACCTTTTACGCCGGAGCATCCTTTGAAATCGCGGCCCATCCTTATCGCAGGCCCGACGGCTAGCGGCAAATCTGCGCTAGCTTTGGCGCTGGCCAAACGCGCGCCTAGCGTGATTTTGAACGCGGATGCCTTGCAGGTCTATTCCAACTGGTCGGTGCTAACCGCGCGCCCTCCGGCAGAAGATGAGGCCCAAGTCCCGCATCAGCTTTA
>CAZBBZ010000092.1:0-9064 GCA_964489925.1 uncultured Rhodobacterales bacterium | reverse complement strand
TCAAATCGCTGCCCGCACCGCCATCCATCTGATCGCCATCCGCACCCCCATTGATCGTGTCCGCGTCAATCCCGCCCGTGATAAAATCCACGCCCGCATCGCCATAAAGCGCATTGGCACCGGCGGTGCCAAAGATCATGTCGCTGCCGCCCCCGCCATGAAAAACATTGCCCTCCAGATTGCCAAACAGGTCGTCATCGCCCGCCCCGCCGATGGCGCCTTCGATCTGCTGAAACGTGTCGCTGGTCCCATAGCTGTCAATCGCGCCTTCAAACCCAAGCACCAAGCCGCTTAGATCGACCACGACCCGGCCTTGTGCGCTTTGCGCCGTTCCGGTTTCGATGCTGTAATCAGCAACATCAAGCCCCGCGCTGCCGACCAAAATATCCGCGCCGCTCCGCCCCGAAAGCGTGTCGTCCCCGGCACCAGCCGCCAAAAAGTCATCCGCCGATGTGCCCGCGAAGACGTCGCTGAAATCGGTCAGAACCACGACTTCGACATCGACCAGATCAGCAATATTGCGCAAGGGCCCACTGGTGGCCAGCATGTCGGATACATCCCGCGTGCTCACCTCAATGGCGGCCTCAAGATCGACGCCGATGGCCGCCCCGAAGGCGGAAAAATCAACCACATCGACGCCGCCCCGCCCATCAAACAGATCGAACCCGCCCCCGCCTGCAAACGCCACATAGTAAAAGTAATCCTCATCCCCAGAGCCGTAAAACCCGTCGTCGCCCTGCCCGGCGGCGAAACGCTCAAAGTTGACAATTGTATCGCTGCCAATCCCGGCACCGGTTGCCTGATTGGCGCCAAGATCAAGGTCCAGCGTGATGGATTGCTGAATTTCAGAGTAATCGATCAGGTCGTAATAATCCTCGCCCGGCGCGTAAACCGCATCCGTATAAAGATCATTGCCAAGCCCGCCGATGACCCGGTCGTTGCCCCCAACAAGGCTGGAAATTTCGTCATCGCCCGCCCCGGCTTGGAAGGTGTAGCTGACGCCTTGCTCGCCCCACAAAAGATCGTTGCCGCTGCCGGTGATGACGTGCTCGAAGCCGGAAACCGTATCGCTGGAACCAAGCGCTGTGCCCGCGATGCTGGGCGTGCCTTGCCCGGCTCTGTCTTGGGCCAGCTCTGCGGCGGCATGGAAAAAGATCCCGTTTTGCGCGGCGGAATAGTCGATGGTATCAAAGCCCGCGCCGCCTCGGTAGATATCAAGGTCAAGCGACACCGCATCCACGCCCGCGCGCACATGATCGTTGCCCTCATTGCCATAAAACCGATCCGCGCCATCCCCGTCATCAAAGAAATTATCGCGCTCATTGCCGACAAAAACATCATCGAGCGCTGTGCCGATCACATTTTCAAACTCGTAAAAGTCATGGCTTACGCCGTGGCTGTCCACAAAGGTATTGGCGCTGGCATAAACGCCGTTGCCAATCAGGTAAGCCGTCTCAAACAGGCTGGCAGTGATGCCGCTGGCCCCGGTGCCAAGATCCTCAATCGTATCAATGCCCGTGCCCCCGTTCAGCGTTGCGCCGCCCAAACTGGCGTTCAGGAAAAAGCTGTCGTCCCCCGCCCCGCCGTCAAAGGTGCCCGACGCGCCGACAAGATCAAAGCGGTCGTCAAAGAACGTGCCCTTGAACACCTCGTTTCCGGCAAACTGAAGCACCGCATCGCCGTTCGGCCCGCTTAGGGCGTCTTTGGTGTAATCCGTGTGGAAAAACCGCGTGGAGCGATCAAAAGTGATGGCGTGATCAAAGCCGGTAAAATCAATCACATCAACGCCCAAGCCGCCATCGTGACTGTCAAAGCTGCCGCCCAGATCGTCGTCATCCTCGGCGCTGTAATAAAGCGTGTCGTTCCCGGCCCCGCCATCGGTGAGATCAACGCCAGCCCCCCCGTTCAGGACATCATCGCCACCATTGCCAAAGAGCGTGTCATCGCCCGCACCCCCGGCCAAAATATCATTGCCGGTCGCCGCCGCTGGATCGCTGCTGTCGCCGTCGATCTGATCATCGCCAAGACCACCGAACAACTGGTCGTCATCCTGCCAGCCCAGCAACGTGTCGTTGCCCGCGCCCCCTACGACCATGTCATCGCCCGCACGCGCGTTGATCAAATCGCCGCCCGCGCCCCCCATCAGCACATCCGCTTGCTTGCTGCCCGCCAGCACATCGTAAAAATCGGTGCCAATCACGCCCTCAATGCCCACCAGCACATCGCCCGCGGCATCCCCGCTCGTGCCTTTCTGAAAACCAAGATCCACCGTAACGCCCACCGTTGCGGTGGTCCGCTCATAGGTCACAAAGTCTTGCCCGCTGGCCCCGTCAAAAAAGTCGCCACCCGCGCTGCCAGCCATGATGTCATCCCCGGCCCCGGCAAAATAGGTGTCGGCATTGACCGAAACACTGTCAGTCAGATCGTCATTGCCCGGCGTGCCTGACACAACAAGCCCCGGCGTGCCCGTGCCACCCGGCGTGATGCCGGGCAAGTTCGACAGATCCAGCTTGCCGGTGAAATCTTGGAAATCAAAGGTGAAATCAAAGCCATTGCCGCCTTGGGCAAAATAGTCGGTAACCGTGACAGCCCCGCCACCTGCATTGGGCGTGATGCGCAGGTCATCACCGGAAATTACGCTGAAGGTCACATCGGCTTGGTCTAGGTTATTGAAATAAAGAACCGCGCCCTGAAAGCTTTCAAGCGCGATGGTATCCACACCAAACCCACCGTTGCCGGTGTCAAACACATAGGTGTCCAAACCGGCCCCGCCGATCAGCATATCAAGCCCGACGCCAGAGACGATCAGATCGTTGCCCTCATCGCCAAACAGAACGCCGTTGCGAAACGGCGCGACCAACACATCATCGGCGATGCCACCGCGAAACACGGTGTTTTCGATGTTGCGATAGATCAGGCTGCCACCCGTAAAGCTCAATTCCAGTGCGTCGGCCTGAGCGGCAAAGTTCACATCACCCGCACGCGAGGGCACAAGGCTCATCAGTTGGGTCAGATCCGTGCGATTGGCCGCCGTCGTTGCATTGAATGTGCCCAGCGACGCACCCGCGTCATCAAGCACGCTTAATACGAGCCCATCCCCCAAGACGCTTGGATCGACCGCAAATTCGAGCGTGTCGAAATCATCGACCTCAAAGCCGCCATCAATGCGGGCAAAGCCGCCCGTGTAAACCAGCCGATCGTTGCCGTTCTGCCCAAACACCATGTCACGATCCGACGCAGTGCCCCCGCCGCCACCGTCCAGCTGATCATCGCCATCATGACCGTAAAGCGCGTCAACAAAGGCCCCGCCTTTCAGCGTGTCGTTGCCCGAACCTGCCCCGAAATGCAGCCGCTCAAAACCGCCAACCTGCGCGCCATTGCCAATTTGCTGCAGAATGGCGCTGTCGCCAATGTAATTGCCGTCCTCATCAAAATCCGCATCGCCCATGCTGCCTTGATCGTCCTCGGCAAACAGGGTTATGTCCGCTGTCTCGCCTTCAAGGTTGGCCAACAGGATGTCGCGATCGCCAAGCGTTTCGCCGCCCCAAACGATACCGTCACCAATCAGAATGCCAACGTCGTCAAAATCGTCGGTCCCGGCAAGATTGACCGTCTCAAACCCGCTGAATGACAGCAGGTGATTGCCGCCCCCATTGTCTGACACAATGAACGCCCGCAGTTCGCTAAGCGCAGCCGCCATATCCAAGAATGCGCTGTTTAACGTGGTAAACCCATCGCTGGCGTCGATATCAAAGAACAGCTCGGTGCTCGTCGCGTCATAGCCATCCCAGCGCCACCCCTCGCCCAAACTAACGAGGGTCAACGTATCGTCACCGGCCCCGCCCTCTATCGTATCATTGCCATCAGTGAACCAAACGGCGTTATCGTCCCCATCACCGCCCTTTAGATGATCGGCTGACGCCGATGCGCCAAGCTCATAGCTGGCACCGCCGTAAAGCAAATCACCCCCGGCCCCGCCGTCTAGGTCATCGTTTTGCGCGCCGCCAATGAACGTATCAGCGCCCTCGCCGCCCTTTAGAACAACGCGCTCAAAGCCCTGCACAAACACACCGTTTGCCAGCAAAGTTCCTTCGGTGTCGTCCTCGGTTACGATGTATTCGATGCCCAAAACGTCGTCAGAAAAGTCAGCCGCGAACACGTCGACATCCAAACCATTGGCCGCCTCGCCCGCGATGTAGCTGAACCCGCCTTGATAGATATGCAGATCATCGGTGGCGTCATTGGTGGCGATGTTGACGTGATCCATGCCTGTGTGGGCCATCCACGGATCCGACTGCGGCCCCAGCGTGTCGCCAAACCGCATGCCCGTGCCATAGGCAATCAGGCTGTTGGTCATATAGGGTTGGTCGATCAAAACCAGAGCGTTCACAAGATCCGCATTGCTGGATGTGGCGTCAAACTCGAACCGATAAGCCGTGCTGGGATAGGCAAAATTGGCATCAAACAGACCGTATTCCAGACCCAGACTATCGGCCTCGGCGCGCACGATCAGCAAATCGTTCGGGTCCGTATAGGCCAAACTGCCGTTCACCGACGGCTGGTCGCCATTGATCCGGTCCGCGCCATCGTCGGACCAATAAATCGTGTCATTACCGCGCCCACCAACGATGCTGTCTTGGTCTTGGGTGATCGTTTCAGTGGAATAAACCCGGGCGGTCGGATCGCTGTTGGCCGTCAGGTTTGCATTGACGAAGCTTTCAAACTCGCCGCCATCGATCACATCGTTGCCCGCACCGCCGCTTAGGAAATCCGCGTATTTTCCGCCCAGCAGAAAATCACCCTCATTGGTGCCGCGCACCGCCAAACGTTCGTAGCCGGTGATCTCTGAATGGCCAAACTGGGTGTATTCAACCTCTGATCCGGCGTCTGGCGTGCCATCTTCGTTCAGGCGATCCTCGGCGCGCAACGAGATGCCCGTGGCCACCCCAAGTTCGCCTGCGAATGCGGCAAAATCGCCCAAAAGGATGTCGGTGTTCGCGTAAGCGTCCACGCCGTTTGGATCAAACACCACCCCCTCGCCGCCGTCATAGGTCAGACCGCCATTAAACAGCGCAATGTCTTGCCCAAAATCGGTGCCATGAAAGCTGATATGTTCGATATCTTCATAGGCCACGACTTCGCCCGCCGGGCCGCGGATGTAAAAGGCGTCTGAGTAGAGACCCTCAGAGCTGTCACGCAGATTGCGGGAAATGGCGTTTGCCGTGTTGTAATCGCCGCCATCATATTTGTTCAAAAACCCGCGCAGGCCCAAATATCCGCTATCTTGAGTGGCAATAGACACGCCGCCGCCAGACAGGGTAAACAAATAGGTATCAGCGATGTTAAGCGGGTTAAAACCGGGTGCGGTTGGGTCAAGAACCGGTTCATAGATCAAATGATCAACGCCGGTGCCGCCATAAAAATAATCCGGCGAACTGTTGCCGTCGCCGATGCTGGTGGCATTATTGCTGCGCGCAAGCAGCACATCCTCGCCCGTGCCACCGTCAAACCGTTCAAGGAAATTGCTATCGCGCGTCACAGTGATCAGATCATTGCCGCCGCCTGCGTCCAGGTAATCGTCGGTTTCCCCGCTGGTCAGATCATCGTCTTGATCGCCCGTGCGCAAAAAGAACCCTTCGACGTTTCGAACCGTGACCCCGGGGATGATATCAATGCCCCCCGTGCTGGCATAATCAGAGCCAGCATCGGTGGTGAAAGAGACTTTTTGGTTCGGATGCGAGGTCGCAAAATTCGCAAGAAACACATCAGAGTCGCCCACGCCCCCGCCATCAAAAATGCGATCCCGCGTGCCGTAATGCACCAGCAAGTCATGGGTGTCGCTGCCAATGATCGAAACGGGGACGGTAGATCTGAAAACATCGTCGCCGTTATGATAGACAACGGCAAACACATCACCCGAAGCGCTGCCCGCCGTTGTCAGATTATCCAGCAGGGTCTTCTTGTCGGTAAAGCCGCCAAATGCGCCCACCGGCCCGGAGAACGCTGCCTCCATCACGGTTTGGTCGTCAAACGACGGCGTCCCATCGGCAATGATAAGATCAGCTTTCAACCCATAGGCAGGCTCGCCCGCCACGTTGGGATTGATCACGGCGTTGTTGTCAGAAAACAATCCGAATGAGGCACTAAGATCGACATTCGCCGTGCCGTTCCAAACGAAGTTTTGATCCCAAGCGCTCGTCGTCAGATCGGCTGTCAGCGTTTGAGTTGTATTGGTAGGGGCATAGTTTTCCAGATCGCTGACAATGCTCGCAGAGGCATTCAGGTTCTCAACCAGCGCTTCGCGAAACGCATAAATCTGGTTCACCGCGTCAGGCGCGTCCGGGTTCCAAGTGGCGGGCGCATTATCGACCACCAAAACGCCGTAATCGCGAACCACCTCGTTAAAGGCGCCTTGTTGATAGGCCCAGTTCGCTGAACTGGTGCCGTTGGACAGGTTGCCATAACCGGCCCCGGTGATGGTGTGCGGGGCGTCATAGATGTCGATGCTGGCCAGCTCGCCGCCCGGTCGATCCGAAAACGGGATCGTCTGCTTTAGCAGCGGCCCAAAGCTTTTGCTTAGGTAATCGGGCACCCATGATCCGCCAAACTCGCCCTCAAACACCCGGAAAATCAGATTGCCGTTCAGCCCGATATCAAGATCGTTCTGAACTTCGATATCGCTGGCCAGATTGTATCGCGCGGTCAATGTGACATCGCTAATCCCGTCAGTCAGCGGGGCGGTCGCGTAATCAAAGGTGACCGCGTTGCCGCCCAATTGCACCGATTGTACGACATCGTCCGAATAATCCCCCGGCGTGCCATTGTCCGAGCGCACAATCGCCTCGATCGGGTTGAACGGGTTGATCAGATCCAGCCGGATGTCTTGCTTAATGTAGGCCCCAATGGTCGCATCCGCATCCAGCGTGGTAAATTCGAATTTCACCGCGCCTTCCGGGACAAAATCAAGCTCTTTGCCCAGATCGAAGTCTTTCTCAAAAAAGATCGCGCCCAAAGCAATATCGACGGCGTTGCCCGCGCCCGGAATAAGCCCGATCAGCTCTCCGATGGCCTCATCAAAATCGATGTTTGCTTTCAGGAACGGGTCTTTGATCGTGGACCCGCTGGCGACCAGCACCTGATCGCTGACAAATCCGGTTTGCGTCGAGGTCGCGGGCAATTCGGGCAGCTTAAACACCACGCCGCTGTCCTCACCGAGTTGCACCTCAAACGTATCAAGCTGAGCGTCAACGCCCGCAAGTTTGTAGCGCGCCTCGGGGATATTGAATATCGAAAAGCTGTCGCTCCCGTCATCAAGCCAAGTGGACCAAGACGCGGTAAGGCCCGCACCTGCACCGATGACAAAATCCAAGCGCGCCGCGGGTGTAACCTCGCTGGTCTGTGTCGATAAATTGCCAAAAACAAACCGCTCGTCGGTAAGCGAAAAATCACCGCTCGCCACGCCCGACGACAGATCAATGCCCGACACATAATCAACGGTCGTTTCATAGTGATATTGCGCGTCAAAACCCGAGTTTGTGCCAAGCGTGGCATAGGCTTCAAAGCCGATTTTGAAATCTGCATAAGCCCCAAGGCTGAAATCATTGCCCCATGCGCCGAAATCTATGCTGCGCGACTGCCGCGCGGGTTCATAGATGAATGAATTGCCGGTGCCAAAATAGAGGCTCTGCGCCTCGCCCGGGCCCCATTGGGACCGGTTTTCTGTTTTGAATTCAAGCTTTTCAGAAATCAATGGCATTGGCGCATCTTTCGCATTTTCTAGCGACCACCAATGGACCGCTGATGCAGGGCCAAACAGGGATCACCCAAGTTTTTAACAAGGAAAGAAGCACGAGTTAAAACTACAAAAAAGCACGCTGACTTATCTTTCCGGCTTCGTGTCTTGGAAACGTCAAACTTTAGCGATGAAACCCAAGACCGATCTTTCGCGGGCGAAGATCAGCGCATTATCACCAAAATTTTGCCCTCGTTTTTTATTGTTCTAAACCAGGCAACCAATTAATTCATGATGCAAATGTACTAAAACCCGCAATATCCATGCTTAAAGGCGCTTTTTTACAGGGCAAAGCAAATCAACTCAAGAAAAAACCAGCGCCGCCGCGCGAAAAACTGATCACAGCGATCCGCGATCTTGTTACGTCGCCGGAAAACTACGATACCTTTATTGAGCAATGGCAGACGCTGATTGCGTCCCAATCGCAGGCCGACAGCGGCGCGGCAGGGGCCTTTCTGGATATCGAAGCAGAGGCGCAATTGGCAATTGCCGCGATTGCCGAGGCTGAAAACCATCGCTTTGATGCCCATCAACATCTTGTCCCGCTGCAAACCTTAAGAGAGCCCGCTTTCGTCGTGGGCGCAGGCGGCGTCATCGAGGACCTTAATGACATCGCGTGGCAAACCTTCGGGTGTGATTTTTCACGGTAAATGGCACTAAATTTTGCAAGCTAATTGGCACTTCTGAGAGCCGTGTCGTCACTCTCCGCCAAGCGCATGATCGCTTTGGTCGTTGCAGCAAGCTTTCGATCAGGTACTGGTGTTTGCATGAGGTGTCCTGCGTCCTTGAGGATCACCATGACTTCGTCGGCGGTCCCCGAACGTTTTGCGTGGGCGAACGCTCTGAGCAGATAGCTGTCATACTCATCTGCCATCGGTTCGCCGTCTTCAAATGCGTCACGCAGTCCAAGCGGGTCCCAAAGTTCGAATCCAATTTTGCGGAGTTGCGGCAGAAGCATGCGCCAGTTTTCTTTGTGCAAGGCGGTCATCACGTGGAGGTTTCTCGCTCTACTTCGCGCCCTGGCACCTGCTCAATCGCGCGTATAGCATCCAACCGGATCAGGACCTTTCTCCCGTCCCGATGGCCCATGACGGCAAACCATTGGCCCGGCCAACCTTCAGCCCGTCAGGGAGCGCACTGCCCGCGAGGCTCAAGACGGCGCGCAGGCCGCTTTGAGTTCCTATCCCCCATAGAAACAACAGCATGAACGCAACCAGCAGCGCCAATGCACCCAAAAGCAAACGGCGGACTGCAAAGCCTCGACGCGGTGAG
>CAZBBZ010000091.1:0-9073 GCA_964489925.1 uncultured Rhodobacterales bacterium | reverse complement strand
CCAATAAAGATCGCGAAATAATCAAAGCGCGAGGGCGTTTGATATTCGATGGTGTAAATCCGCACCGTGCGCATGCCAAAGAAGAACAGGATGGGAATGGCGATGAGCGCGGCGTAATCGATCACATCGGCAAACCCGCCAAACAGCCCGCCGATATTTGGGGTCACGTCCTTGCGCAGATGCAAGGAACTGATTTGACCGTAGAGACTTTCATCCGTGGGCGGAATAAAATCGAGGATGAAGGCCGGCATATGCCAGATCACCCATCCAAAGCAGACAAATAATGCAAATGGGATAACCCATTCCCAAAAGCCACCGGTTTTCGGCTGTTCCATGATGTCCCGTTCCTCCCCTCGGACTAGTGTATCGTATGGGCCCTTATGAAATCGCGGTCTGGGTTGATCCCCAGACCCGGGCCTATTGGGACGTCTGCGCGCCCTTTTTGTTTGACTTGATCTTGGATCGCGAGCGGCGTGGTTAAAAGCTGGTCGCGGAATTTGTTTTCGGTGGTGTCGAACTCTAACATCGGCTCGGCTGGATGTAGGCCGCCGGGCATGGGCGGCATGGCAGCGAGCAGATGCAAGTTCGTGGCCACAGCAACGGCGCTGCCCCAGACATGGTTTACCACAGGCGTGAAATGCGCGTGGCACAGGGCCAGCACGCGGATGTATTCGGATATACCGCCCAAGGCGCAAACTTCGGGTTGCGCGATGTCTAAGCCGCGGCATTCCAGCAGCTTGCGCCAGCCCCAGCGGGTAAATTCAGCCTCGCCCCCGGCGATATTTGTGGAAAGACCTGCGCGCAATTCTGCGTAGCCGTCTAGGTCTTCGGGGGCGATGGGCTCTTCGAACCAATAGGCGTCCAACTCGTCCAAGGCGCGGCCCACATAGAACGCATCTGAGGTGGTATAGGCATGGTTGGCATCGGCCATAAAGCGGAACGCATCCCCGACCCCATCGCGCACTGCTTGGGCAAGGCGGATGTCGTCTTTAGGTCCAAGGCCTATTTTCATCTTTGTTGCGGTAAAGCCCGCATCGCGGATCACGGCGGCTTCATCGCTAAAACGGGCCACCAGATCATTCACAGGGTCCGGGCGCAGCATCATGCCATACCCATAGACAAGAACGTCACTGCGATGCGCCCCGCCAAGCAGTTGGTAAAGCGGAAGGCCCGCAACTTTGCCAGCGATATCCCACAGCGCGATGTCCACGCCGGAAAGCGCTTGCAGCGGCATCCCCTTTTGGCCGTGATCGCGCAGATTGTTATAGACCAAATGCCACAGAGGATCGCGGTCCATTGGATCGCGCCCTAAAAGCATGGGCTGGATCACCTGTTCGACAATCGCTTTATTGGCCAAGGCCACATTGCCGGGGCCAAAACATTCGCCCCAGCCGGTCACGCCGTCATCGGTCGTCACTTCGACAAGATGGGCGGTCCGCTTGGTGTAATAGGCTTGGCTGTAGCCCAAAGATTCGGGCATATCGCAAGACAATACATGGCTGGTGATGTTGGTGATTTTCATCGTTTTGGCCGGATCAGAAAAAAATGGCGGCAGCATCTAGGATACCGCCGCCATTCTAATTCACACGGAGCGCAAGCTTATTCCGCCTGCATCGCACCCAGACCGACCAAGAAGTCGATGTGGCTTGCAAGTAGAGCTTTTGACTCTGGTGTGGTTGCGAATTCGGTCCAACCAGCTTTCACAGCCGCGCGGTACTTGGCCAATTCTTCGTCGGACCATGTGTAAAGGTTCACACCTTCAGCGCGCAGTTTAACCGCGTTTTGCTCGTTGAGAACTTCGTTCTTTGTTGCAACGCGCAAGGCAAGCGCTTCCATGGCAACTTCCATGATTTTACGGTGACCCGCTGGCATGGCTTCCCACACATCTGTGCGACACGCGAGGTGATCGGCAGGCATGGAGTGGAAGCCCGGATAGTTGGTGTGCTTGGCGATGTCGTAAAGACCCAGACCGATGTTGTTGGTCAGGTTCGCCGCATCCGCACCGTCGATGATGCCGGTTTCAAGCGCTGTAAAGATTTCGTTGAAATCCATCACGATTGGCGAGGCACCAAGGTTCGCGAAAACCTTTGTCGCGAGACCTGGAGGGGAGCGGAATTTCCAGTCTTTGAAGTCAGCTGTGTTGCGGATTGGCGCCGTTGAAGACAGCGACTCTGGACCAGGGATCCACCAGCCAACAAAGCTCATGCCGTGCGCGTTATAAAGATCGTTCAGTTTAGAGCGACCATCACCGTGCAGCATCCAAGCCATCTGCTGGTAAGGGTTGGTGTACCCGCCCATCAGATCGCCTGCGAATTGGAAGGCTGGGTTTTTACCTGTTTGGTAAGCGCCACCTGTAAAGTCGCAATCAAGGATACCAGTTGCGGCCGCATCAAAGGTTTCAGCGGATTTCACCACGGATGAGGCGAAGAATGATTCAATGGCGATGTCGCCGCCGCCCATTTCGATCACATCATCAAGGTATTCTTTCGCCAACTGACCGTTCAAGGTTTCTTGGCTGTAGTGCGTTTGAATGCGCAGAGTTGTTGTCTGCGCAGAAGCGGCAACAGCACCAAGCGTAAGGGCTGCGGCTGATGCTGCCATCGACAGTTTTTTAATCAGGCTCATTGATGGTCCTCCCATGACCTATGTGGTGGGCGAAGTGATCTTCGCTCCGGGCTTTTTTGTTTTGGTATGACTAAACTAGCCGCACTCTGAACATTTTGGCAAATGAATTTGCCTACTACGGTGACTATTTTATTTGACGCTACCACCTCATCATACCAGTTGAAAGTGCTAACGCCCCATCCAGCCGCCATCGACGGTCAAAATTTCCCCATGCACATAATCAGCCGCTTTTGAGGCCAAGAACACGGCGGGTCCGCCAAAGTCAGCAGGCGTGCCCCAGCGCCCGGCAGGGATGCGTTCAAGGATGGAATTGTAGCGCGTTTCGTCGTCTTGCAGGGCTTGTGTGTTGTCGGTGGCAATATAGCCCGGCGCGATGGCGTTCACATTGACGCCCTGCCCGGCCCATTCATTGGCAAACGCTTTGGTCAACTGCCCAATACCGCCCTTTGAGGCCGCATAGCCCGGCACGGTGATGCCGCCCTGAAAGGTCAGCAAGGAGGCAGTGAAGATAACTTTGCCGCTGCCCCTTTCGATCATGCCTTTGCCGATTTCGCGGGTGAGGACGAACTGGGCGGATAGATTGACCTCTAGCACTTCGTCCCACCACTCATCCGGGTGCTCGGCCGCCGGTTTGCGTTTGATCGTGCCTGCGTTATTCACCAAAATATCGGGCTGCACGCCGTCTGCACCAAGCTGTTTAACCAACCCGTGCAGAGCCGCACGATCAGAGAAGTCACACGCGTAGGGCGTGAACTTGCGGCCCATTGCCGTGACCGCTTTTTCGACATCACTGCCCGGTGCAATCGTCGCGCTGACCCCGACCACATCCGCCCCGGCTGCGGCCAAGGCTTCGGCCATGCCCCGACCAATGCCGCGTTTGGCGCCGGTCACAAGGGCGGTTTTACCTGACAGGTCGAACGGGTTCATGCGATGTCTCCGACTTTGATGATGCTTTTGAGGGCGGTGGGCGAGCGGTCTAAAGCTTCAAACGCGGATTGGATATCCGACAGCGGGGCCACATCCGTGATGACCGTATCCGCATCGACCCCGCCTGATACGATGATGGAAATCGCCTGTTCGTAGTCTTCCGGCTCATAGACCCGCACGCCGATCAGCTGTAATTCGCGCCAGAAAAACTGGAATAGATCTATGGTCGGCTTTTGCGCATGGATCGCGACCATGACGATGCGCGCGCGGGTGGCGGCGATGGCGGTCATGGCATCCACGCCGGGTTGGGTGCCAGACACCTCGAACACCACATCCGCGCCCTTGCTACCGGTGCGCGAATTGATGGTGTCGACCAAATCAACCTTTGCCGGGTTCACCGTGTCAAAGCCAAGCTTTTGGGCAATCGCAAGCCGGGTTTCGTTGACCTCGGACACAATGACCTTGCCGCCCGCATCGCGGGCCACCATCGCCACGAGGATACCGATGGGACCGCCGCCGATCACGACCACATCTTCACCGGGCTGCAGTTTGGACAGGCGCACATCATGGCACGCGACCGCGACAGGTTCGATCAGCGCAGCGTGATCCATGGCGATATTATCCGGCAAAACATGCAATGTATGGGCGGGAATGGCCCAAAGTTCCTGCATGGCACCGTCCGTATCAAGGCCCAAGAACTTTAGGTTATGACAAATATGCTGGTGGCCAGCGGCACAGGCAGGGCAATCACCGCAGTGATCGAGCGGGCGCACCACGACTTTTTGCCCGGGCTTAGCGTTGGTGACATTGGCCCCGACGCTTTCCACAACGCCGGACATTTCATGGCCAATCACGCGCTCAAAACCGACACGCGCATCCATATTGCCGTGATAGACGTGCATGTCAGTGCCACAAATCCCGCAGTAAGCCACGCGCACCACCGCGTCATCTGGACCCGGTGTTGGGGCGGCTTTGGGCTCTACGGTGAAGGTCTTGTCGCCGCGGTAAAAAGCGGCGGTGATTTGATCGCTCATGTGGCGTGGTCCTGATGATTGGCGTTGAGTTTGTCCCAATCGAACGTGACCCCAATGCCGGGCGCGGGCGAGGCAACAGCGAGGTGGTTTTCCACAACAAGCGGGCGCGTTGTGTATTGATCGATGGGAAATGAATGGACCTCTAGCCAACCCGCATTGGGCTGGGCGGACAAAAGGCCTACGTGCAATTCTTGCATGCCGTGGCTGCAGACGGGAATGTTGTTCTGAGCGGCAAGCTTTGCAACGGCAAGCCATCCGGTGATGCCACCACAGTTTGACGCATCCGGTTGCAGGTAGGACAGTTTGGCATCCGCAATTGCGTATTCAAATTCATGGATCGTATGAAGGTTTTCGCCCATGGCCAGCGGCATTTGGGTGGCATCAGCAATTTGGCCAAACCCTTTGTAGTCATCGGGGATGGTGGGTTCCTCGAACCAAGTGATGTCATAGGGCTGCATGGCCTTGGCTGCCGCAATCGCTTCGTTCACGGTCATGGAATAATTCGCATCCACCATGAAAGTCACGTCAGGTCCGATCAGATCGCGCACGGCTTTGATGCGTTCGATATCTTGGGCGAGCGTGGGTTGGCCGATCTTGATTTTGACCGCGTTAAAGCCAGCGGCCAAGTACCCTTCGATGGAGGCGAGCAGTTTGGGCAGTGGAAAGTTCAGATCAATTCCACCCGCATAGGCGCGACAACGATCGCTATGCCCCCCGGCCATTTGATGCAAGGCTTGGCCTGTAGTTTTGCCACGCAGATCCCAAAGCGCGATGTCGAGGGCGGAAATGGCAAAGCTGGCCACACCGCCGCGCGCGACGTAATGAACGTGCCATTGCATGGCGTCATAAAGCGCGGCGATATCGCTGGGATCTTGACCGATTAGAAACGGCGCAAGGTCATGGTCAATCATCGCCAAAATCGCGTGACCACCTTTTCCGCCCGTGTAGGTATAGCCCGTGCCGGTCTGCCCATCTTCAAGGGTGATGGTCGCGGTGATCAGTTCAAAATGCGTGTGATCCCCGTGTTTGGCATCGGTCAGGACCTCGGCCAAGGGAATGGCAAAACGCTGCGCGCGGATCGATTTGATCTTTGTCATATCCCTCCCCAGAGATATTTTTGTTCAATCGTGCCACTTTGTCTGGCGGCTTAGACTCTGTTTTGGTATGACCAAACCCGTAAGTCAACTCATATGGACGACCAAAACGAAATGGATGATCCGCTAGCCAAAGACAGTTTGGAAAACCTGCCAAGCGATGCAAAGCCCAATTTGCGCGCGGCAGATGAGCTGTTTTCCTATTTTGAAAAACAAATTCTGACGGGGCAGATTGCAGACGGGCAATCCATGCCGACCGAGCGTGAGATTGTGGCCCATCATGGAGTCAGCCGTACGGTGGTGCGCGAAGCCTTGTTAGCATTGTCCAACAAAGGTCTGATAGAGGCCCGCCCGCGTCATCGTCCGGTGGTGCGCAAGCCGACCTATGACACGGCCATGGAAACCGTGGAAACCGTGGTGGCGCGGCTGCTGGAAACACCGACGGATGTCAAAAACCTGTTTGATATGCGCGAAATGATGGAAGTGGCCCTTGCGCGCCAAGCCGCAGAGCAAGCCACGAAAGAAGATTTGCGCCGCATGAAAGCCGCGCTTGAAGAAAACCGTTTGGCCGTTGATGATAACCGGGCGTTTTTCAGCACGGATATAAATTTTCACCGGGTGTTTTATGAACTGCCCGGCAACCCGTTGATGGAAGCGATCCATAAAGGTTATGTGACGTGGCTGCATCCCCAATGGGTGAAGATGCCCCGTGCGCCGGAACGCAACCGGGTCAATTACTTGGCGCATGAAGCGATTTTCAACGGGGTTTTGATGCGCGATGCAGATGCTGCCGAAGCTGCGACGCGCGCGCATCTTGGCCATGCTTGGGCGCAGGTTCACAAAACCTTTCAGGCGAGCTGAATGACGGGACGTTCTATGAAGTCGATTGCCTGCATTGGCGAAGTGATGATCGAGATGGTGGCAGATGGGCCGGATCGCGCGGCCCTTGGCGTTGCGGGGGATACGTATAACACGGCCGTTTATCTAGCGCGCGCGCTTAAAGGAGCGGATCAATCCGTGAATTACGTAACCGCCTTGGGGGGGGATGCGTTTTCTGCGCGGATTGAAACGGCGATTGCCGGGCATGGGATTGGCACAGACTATATAGAGCGGCGCGGCGATAAAATGCCGGGGCTTTATGCCATTGAAACCGATGCGGCGGGCGAGCGGTCTTTTGCGTATTGGCGCGGGGAAAGTGCCGCGCGCACGCTATTTTCAAAGCCTTGCGCGGTTGGTCTGGATCGCTTGGGTGACTTTGATCTGATCTATTTGTCAGGCATCACGCTGGCGATCTTGCAGCGCGCGGTGCGTGATGATCTGATGGCCGCCCTTTGGTCTTGTCAGTCAAAGGGGGCACTGATTGCTTATGATAGCAACCATCGGCCCCGGCTGTGGGAGGACCAGAAAACCGCGCAACGTGTGAACGCGGCCATGTGGCGGTTGTGCGATATTGGCCTGCCGTCGCTGGATGATGAAATGGCGCTATTTGGCGATGCGAGCGAGGGCGAGGTTTTGGCGCGCTTTGCGGATTACGGCGTGATGCGCGGTGCGCTAAAGCGGGGTGTGGACGGCCCCTTAGGGTTTGGCGGCGATCAAGCGGTTGTGCGCTATCAAAGCGTGGACAAGGTGGTTGATAGCACGGCGGCGGGCGATAGCTTTAATGCGGGGTACTTAAGCGGTGTTGCGCGTGGTTCGGACGAAAGCGCCTGTTTGAAGAACGGGCATGACTTGGCCAGCAAGGTCATTCAGCATCGCGGCGCGATCATTTCTGAAAACAGCTAAGGTTTGCGGGGCTACCCCACCATCCGGGCGATATACTGCGCAAACTCATAATTGGGCCGTTCAAGATGACTTAGGGGACCGGGTTTAGACAGCCCTGCACAGAGCCCTTTGTAAACCTTTTCGGTGCAGCCTTTGTCCTCGGCATTGACCGCATCAAGCACGCTTTGAATTTGCGCGAAATGTTCATCCGCTGCGGGGTCTGCGCAAAACTCTGGCGCCAAACCACCCCCATAGAGAATTTTTACGTGATCCGGTCCATCGGGATGCAGGGACAGATACCAGAAATAGCCCGGCGTCAGGGTAATCAATAAAGCCGGGTAGATCGAGATGAGCCAAGTTTTGCGGCGATCCTCCCCGGTTAGGCGCGTGTTATCGGGGTGCGCGAGGGTAAGCGGGAAGCTGTCGTTTTTCATAATCCAGTGATAGTTGAACGCCGCTTCACCCGTGGGACAGGTCATTTCTGCAAGATCAACCGTGCCGCCGATGGTGCCTTCGTGACAGACGGGCAAATGGTAACTTTCCATGAAGTTCTCGGCCAAGACTTTCCAGTTGGTGTTCCAGCGGTATTCTTGGCGGAAAGTTTCTTCGTAAAGCTCCATCCCATAATGGCCGACCAGATCCTGAACGCCCTTCAAAGCGGTTTTCAAAGGTGGCGCATCCGGGTTCAGGGTGACCATGATCCAGCCGTCCCAATCTTCGCACCGCACTTCGGGCAGGCAAATTTCATCGCGCTCAAAAGCGTCGTTATGCATCATCGCGGGCGCGCCTTTTAGACGGCCATCAAGGGCGTAGGTCCACGCGTGATAAGGGCACACAATCGAGGAGGTGTTCCCCTGCCCTTGCAACAGCGTACTCATGCGGTGGCGACAGACATTGGATTGCGCTTTGAGCGTGCCGTCGCTTTGGCGCATCACCATGATCGGTTCCCCCGCAATCGAGGACGTTACATAATCACCGGGGTTCGGCAGCGCACTGGCGCGGCCCGCACACAACCAATCGCGGCGGAAAATGCGGTCTTCTTCGAGATCACAAAACGCATCGCTGGTGTAAACGCTTTTGGGCATCGCACTGGCGCGCTCAAAGGGAACGTTGACGTTTGCTTTCAACTCGGCAACGGGATCGAGGCTCATGTCTAGTTTTGTCATGTGGTTTTTACTCTGCAATCTGGCTTGGCAAACATGTTGCGCCAAATTTACGTCGTGGTCACGAAGTTTTCTTTGGTCGCCCTAAGCGGTGTCATCCACAAACACATCAACGGTTTGCACAGCGTTATTTCCAAAGCCGCCCATATCAAACACCGGGGTCAGCGGCTGGCAGTGTCCGTTTTCATCCCAAGCGCGGCAGCGTAATTGATGCCAGCCGGGGGTTGCCTGCCAAGATGTTGACCAATGGCTCCACCCATAGGGATCGCCAAGACGCAATTCTGTTTCCTGCCACGCGTCGTCTTTTGCGCCAAATTCGACCTTAGCAATCGCTGTGCCTGCCCCAGACCAAGCCCGACCTTCAACGCGGATCGGCCCTTGTTGCACATATCGCTTGCGGCTGGTCCAATCTGGCACGCCGGGCGGCACCATCAGCGCGCGCGGTTTCATGGTCGTCACCGGGCGCCCG
>CAZBBZ010000090.1:0-9095 GCA_964489925.1 uncultured Rhodobacterales bacterium | reverse complement strand
CAAGCTCGCTTATGGGGCGATACAACCACTCTGGGTTTGATGCCAAAACAACAATT
The DNA here is from genome assembly GCA_964489925.1 of uncultured Rhodobacterales bacterium. Lineage (GTDB taxonomy): Bacteria > Pseudomonadota > Alphaproteobacteria > Rhodobacterales > Rhodobacteraceae > CAYLLD01. The sequence goes on along the minus strand of CAZBBZ010000090.1, from coordinate 9,039 downwards.
TTGTCCTCATTGATCGCAACAACCGTTTCGCTGCCGTCTTCCCAAGACTGCTGCAACTCGCTCACATCAAGCTTGATGGCCATCACGCCTTTTTGAGTACCGCCCGCGAGCGAAACCTGTTCGGCCACAAAATACCCCGGTCGCCCAGAGGTCGCGCCAATCGCAAAATAATCGCTGCGCTCCCCTTGCAGGGCTTGCTGAAAATAGGGGCGGAACCCATAGTTCTGTCCCAAAAAACTATGCGGCTCCCCTGCATTAGACGTCGCCACTACAAGACCATTTTCATCCATCAAATAGGTCGCTTCAAGTTTGGCTTCTTGCGCCAATAACTTCAGCCGCTCACTGGTTTCTGGTCGTGTGCCTTTGGCTTGCAGCGCATCGGCAAAACGCGGATCACGCGCAAGCACAAAAGGCAAATGTTGGTGTTGGCGCAATGTTTCATTCAGGGTGCGCAAATAAAGCGCCATACGGTTGGACGCCGCTTGAAATGCGGTGCGCTCAAAATACTGGCGCGCACCAAAAAACGTCACAGCCGTCGCCAAAAGAACGGTAACGACTAAAACGGCGAGAATGCTCTTTCGCATCGGCCCGGGGCCTTCATGTAACGACGTGACCGCCATATCGAATACATCCAAAATTCAACGCGCAGGACTGCGTCGATAGCGGTTTATTCACATAAGACGGTAAAAGTCGACTTTTTGATGTCTGAAATTGCTGTGAGCGGGGATGATCGCCTAAGCGGTTTTCGGTTTTGTGACCAAAGTTGCGCTGGTTTCAACCGACTTGCGCGCCATCTACAATCGTTGGCTCAGCTGTATTCAGCTTTTCAATCGCAAAGCCCGCTGCGGCTTTGTACTTGGCCATGAAATCTTGGCGCTCCGCTTGGGGGATGACCTCGTCGATATCATCGAAAACCCCACCGCAGCGTTCATCAAGCAGGTTTAGCAATCCAAATGGACCCGCCCCACGGTTGCGCAAAACCAATGCTGAAATTGGTTCGCAAAGGTCTTGGTCATAAGCATTCAGCGCGCTGGCGTTCACGCCATGGGCCAAGAACTTGGCCCCCAATATACGCGCATCCACAATCGCTTGGCTGGCTCCATTGGACCCTGTTGGGTACATCGCATGGGCCGCATCCCCCATCAACGCAACCTGCCCGTCCACCCAAGTATCAATGGGATCGCGGTCGATCATTGGATTTTCAAAAGCGCATTCTGTTTGCGCCAACATTGCTGGCACATCCAACCAGTCATAGCGGAAGTCATCAAAATAATGCGCAAATTCATCCAAAGCAACTTCGCGGAACCATCCGTCATGGTGCCACCCTTCGGCATTATCCATGGTGACTTCGGCGATCCAGTTTATCAAAGCCTCGCCGTTTTCATCAGGCGCTGAAATCGGATAGATAACCATGCGGTGGCGATGTGTCCCAAGGCCGACAAAGGACGATCCCGTGCGCAACGGCTTTGCGCGCACCGTACCGCGCCACATGACCGCCCCGCCCCAATGGATCGGCGGCTGATCCGGGTGCATTTGCGCGCGCACCTTTGAATGGATGCCATCTGCACCAATCAACAGGGACGCAGCTTTTGCCGATTTTGTCCCATCGGCATGCTCTAGTTGAACCCGCACGCCATCGCTTGATTGTTCATAGCCAACGACTTTGGTTCCCAAGATGACCGCATCTTGTCCCAAGCGCCTTGTGACCTCGCGGTATAGCAACATGTGCAACTCGCCCCGGTGGGCGGCATACTGTGGCCAATGATAGCCCGCTTCTATCCCGCGCGCTTCGGCATAAACCTCTTTACCATTCAGCCCAACAAGCGCCCATTCCCGCGCCGGTACACCGACAGCGTTTAGCGCTGTTTCATCAATCCCAAGATCAAACAATTCGCGCACCGCGTTTGGCTGGATATTGATGCCAACACCAAGTGGGCGCATTTCGCGACTAGATTCGATAACCAAACAAGGGACGCCGATTTGATGCAGCGTCAAAGCGAGCGTTAGCCCACCAATACCACCACCCGCTATGATAACTTTAGCTGTCATAGCGCATCTTCATAATGATTGAGCGCCTTGTTTGCCAGACGCGAAATCAGCGCTGGATTTGCGTGATGTTCCCCGACTTGAGCAATCCGCGTCCAAACGGCTTTTAGCGCGAGTTCGGCGGTAACTTTGTAAAACGCCTGCGCCTGCGCACTGGGGTCATCCGCTTTTTCCAGTTGTGCGCGCAAGTCTCGCCATTTTTCCAATGCAGACGTCACACGAGGTTCATCTTGGGACAGCGAAACCGTGAGCGCGTCAAAGTCATCCGCGCCACCACCGGGGCGCAGCCCGCGCGTTACAAGCGTGCGCGTATGAATCCCATTTGCACCCTCATAAATCGCGCATATCCGCGCATCACGCCAAACCTGTTCAACACCGTATTCGGTTAGATACCCGTAGCCACCCAAAATTTGGATGCCCAGATCCGCTGATCGAAGCCCCGCTTCGGTGCCAAAAACCTTGCAAAGCGGTGTTAAAAACTCGGCCAAGGGCGCACCCTTATTGGCCTCCATATTCACGATCGCCAGATGGCACATGGCCCGCGCGCCCATGGTCAATATAATTTGCGCGTCCAGCATACGGCGCACGTCACTATGGTCTTCCAGCATCGCCGGGGCACCAGTTGCCGTCCGGCCCTGTTTGCGCTCGCTCGCGTAGGCTTGCGCAATTTGCGCAGCTCGGCCCCCATGCGCCACGCCTTGCAGTCCCACATCGAGCCGCGCGTGGTTCATAAGGGTGAACATCGCTTGCAAACCTCCCCCCTCTTGGCCGATCAGCTCTGCCGAAGCATCGTCAAACACCATTTGGCAGGTGGGCGAGGCGTGAAGGCCCAGCTTTTCCTCTATTCGCGTGACCTTTGCCCCTGGTTGTTTGGGGCATAGAAATAGCGACAAGCCTTTGACGCCATCCTCGGCTTCGCCACTGCGGGCCAAGACAAGGTGCAGAATGTCATCGGACATGTCCTGATCCCCGCCAGAGATAAAAATCTTCTCGCCATCTATGCGCCAACCGTCCGGCTTTTGCGTCGCTTTGGTGCGAATGGCTGATAGGTCAGAGCCTGCGGCCGCTTCGGTCAAACACATGGTCGACAAGGCTGTCCCATCTGCAAGTTTAGGAATCCACGCCTGTTGTTGAGCATCCGTACCAAAACGCAAAAGCGTTGAAATCGCGCCGGGCACAAGGTTGCAAACCATCTGCATCGCGTGATTGGCACCAGAGAAAATTTCCGACACGCCCACACCAATTACAGGTGAAAGTTCCATCCCACCATAGGCTTCAGGGGCCGACAGCCCTTGCCAACCACTGTCGGCGAGTTGCTGATAGGCCGTACCAAATCCCGGTGGCATCGTTATATGGCCGTTGTCTAAACGAACCCCGTTTGCATCACCAATCGCATTGAGCGGTGCAATCACCCCTTCGGCAAATTGCGCGAAATGTCCAAGCACCTCGGCAGTGGTATCTGCATCGCAATCATCCAGCCGCGAAGCGCCCGCTACATGGTTTAACGAAAAGAGAATGTCCGCCAGCGGCGCTTCAAAAGGGATCATGAATTATTCCAACAGAACAGGAAACTCCACCGGGCCACGGAATCCAAAGCCGCGCCAAATCACTTTCGATGTATCTGGCACCGACATATTTGGGAACCGCTCAAACAAAGCGGGCAACATAATCATGCCAACGGCCCGGCGCGCAACATGGGTTCCCATGCAAAAATGCGGCCCGTTGCCGAAGGACTGGTGCTGGATTTTATCCCGGTAGACGTTGAAAATTTCACCATCTTCCATGACGTCTTCGTCGCGGTTGGCACTGGCTTGGATTGTCATGACCGTATCGCCCTTGGGGATCAGACAGCCGCGTATCTCGGTGTCTTCTGTCACAAGGCGCGAGGACGCGGAGATCGGCGCAACCCAACGCACGCCTTCTTCCATCGCTTTGGTCCAATCACCATTTTCGCGCACTTGCGCAAGTTGGTCAGGGTTGGTCAAAAGACCATAGAGCGTCGTGTTCAAGGCATCGCGCGGCTCGTTCACACCGCCACCAATCGCAATTTTGATATTCGCATAGATTTGCGACATGGGGATCGGATCATTCGCGTTTAACATCGCGGAAAACGCCGAATTGTTAGGTTCAGCCCGGTGACGATCCTGCAAACTATCTAGCAACGCATCAATCGCGGCATTGGTCCGATCAGCGCGTTCAAACGGGGCATCCCGCCATCCGAAATTGCCCGCGCCTTCAATCAAAGCTTGCGACCATTCCATCATGTCGTCGTCACTAGCCTCTTCCATGCCCAACAAAATCGCAAGACCGCGGGCGGCATAGGCACCAGAGAGGACATGAAAGATGTCGACAACTTCGCCCTTTGGCAAACGTTCGACATATTCAGCCGCAATCTTGCGATATTGCGGCATCCAATCGTGGGTGATGACCTTTGGATTAAACGCTGGCGCCATCGCGTTGCGTTCGCGCAAATGCGCCTCGCCATCTTTGCGCATCAGGGTATGCGCCCCAAACGCGCGTTTCATTGGCGTGTTGGGATCATCTGAGCTGAAAATCTCTGGGTTGTCTTTGACGTGTTTGGTGTCTTCCGCCTTAGTCAAAAACGTCCGCCCCGCCGATTTTACCCGGCAAACTGGCGCTTCGGCCCGCAGGCGGCGATAAATCGGGAACGGTGCGCGATCCAGAGCATCAAGTGTGATCGTGTCATCAATCGGAGCCAAGTTAGTCATCAGTTTCCCCTAGCAAGCGCAGTGCATTTTCTTTTAGAATCAGCGGGCGGACTTCGTCCTTAAACGGCGCATCCGCAAAGTCTTTCAGCCAACGATCCGGCGTCAATGCTGGCCAGTCAGAGCCAAACAGCATCTTTTTCTTTAGGATCGAATTGGCATATTTGATGAAGATTTCGGGAAAATACTTCGGCGACCAACCGGACATATCAAAAAAGACATTGGGCTTATGCTGCGCCACGGCCAGCCCTTCTTCAGTCCAAGGAAAGGACGGGTGCGCCAAAACGATTTTCAGATCGGGAAAATCAACCGCAACATCATCCAAATGCATCGGGTTGGAATACTTAAGCCGCATCCCCATGCCCCCGGGCATCCCCGATCCCACACCAGTTTGCCCCGTATGAAACAAAGTGATCGCGCCTTCTTCGGCACAGGCTTCTAGTACAGTGTAGGCTGCCTCGCGGTCGTTCGGGAAAAACCCTTGCATGGTTGGATGAAACTTAAACCCACGCACACCAAATTCGCGTACCAAGCGGCGAATTTCACGGGCTCCGGCTTTGCCTTTGTGGGGGTCAACACTGCCAAAGGGAATCAGAATATCGTCATTTTCAGCACAAATCTGGGCAACTTCTTCGTTCGAGTAGCGGCGAAACCCTGTCTGGCGCTCTGCATCAACCGGGAAAATCACAGCCGCAATGTTGCGCTCGCGGTAGTAGGCCGCAGTGTCTTGTACGGTGGGCAACATGCCTTCGGCACCGGCGGGATTCTTAAAATAGGCCGCCATGCCCGACTGAAACTCATTGTAGCCGTCATCGCGACAATGATTGCACGGTTCTTCGGCGTGCGTGTGAAAATCAATCGCCTTAACTTTACTGAAATCAACCATGTGACACCCTTCTTTTCAAAAACGCTATACAACATAACCGTTATCCTGTACAACAAAATTGGTAACCGCAAAAAAGGCGACTCATAATGGCAGATGGCTCCGTGCAAACTCCGGCACAAATTGACGTAACCCGCTTCGAGGTTGACGGCGATATCGCCACGTTGATTTTTGATCGCCCGGCAAAGCGCAATGCCATGAACGACAAGCTGGTCGAAGAAATCGATGCGTTTTTCTCGTCCCCACCTGAAGGTGTGAACGCGGTTATTCTGCGCGGCGAAGGCGGGCATTTTTGTTCAGGCCTTGATCTTGCAGAACATGAACATCGTGACCCGATTGCTGGCGCATACCATTCGCGCAATTGGCACCGGGTATCCGATCAAATCGAATTTGGCGGCCTGCCTGTGATTTCCGTCCTAAACGGCGCAGTGATCGGTGGCGGACTAGAAATTGCAGCGTCAACGCATGTGCGTATCGCTGAACCTGATGTACGTTTTCAACTGCCTGAAGGCCGCCGTGGTATATTTGTTGGCGGCGGTGCCACTGTGCGCGTTGGACGTTTGCTTGGCCCAGACCGGATGCGTGAAATGATGCTCACCGGGCGCAGTTACGGCGCGGCAGAAGGTCTGGCTATGGGGCTGGCGCATTACTCGGTTGAAGCTGGCGAAGGCTTGCCCTTGGCGCAAAAGCTGGCGCGCAAAATTGCCGATAACGCCCCGTTTTCAAACTATCTTATGATGCAGGCGATACCGCGCATTTCTGACATGTCCCGTTCGGACGGATTATTCACCGAAAGCCTTGCCGCCGCTTTGGCGACAGGCTCTGATGGCGCAAAAGAAGGCTTGCGCGCGTTCCTAGAAAAGCGGGAACCAAAATTCAGATAAATTCTTAGGTGACAAAAGGCAAAACCCCTTGCACCTCACAACTGTCTTTTAGGGAGGACAAACATGACGAAACTTAACTTTATCAAAACCGCTGTTGCGGGTCTGTTTACGGCGGCGGCTCTTAGCACCAGCGCGATGGCACAGGACGTAACCTTGCGCCTGCACCAATTCTTGCCACCACCTGCACCTGTCCCATCTTTGATCCTAAAGCCTTGGGCAAAATCTGTTGAAGATGCTTCCGGTGGTCGCATCAAAATCGAACATTTTGACGCCATGGCACTGGGCGGTCGCCCGCCAGAGCTTATGGACCAAGCGCGCGACGGTGTTGTGGACCTTTCCATGACGGTTGTGGGCTACACACCCGGTCGTTTCCCGCGCACCGAAGTGTTTGAACTGCCGTTCATGATGACCAATCCAGTGGCAACTGCTGCGGCCTATTGGGAAATGGTGGAAACCGATTTCCAATCCAACGAATACAAAGACGTCAAAGTGCTCGGCGCATGGGTGCATGGCCCCGGTGTTATCCACACCAAAGACGGTGTCAGCTCTCTTGAAGACATGAAAGGTCTTTCGGTTCGCGGCCCCACACGCATCATCAACGACATGTTGTCAGAGCTTGGCGCAACCCCCGTTGGCATGCCCCTTCCTGCAATTCCAGAAGCGCTGTCCAAAGGCGTTGTTGGCGGTACAGTGATCCCATGGGAAGTTACCACGGCGATCCGTTTGTCTGAACTTGTTGGCAATCACACCGAATTTTCGGGCGATGAAGCACTATATACAGCAGCCATCGTTCTGGTGATGAACAAAGCAAAATACGACGCACTTCCAGATGATCTGAAAGCCATCCTAGACGCTGAATCGGGCGCTAAACTGTCCACATTCGCCTCGCAAATCATGTGGGACATGGACCCCGGCGCGCGTGAAATCGCAGAAAAAGCTGGCAACAACATCTCCGTCCTAGACGAAGCTGAAGTTGCACGCTGGAAAGACGCATCAAAGCCCGTTGTTGATCGTTGGGTTGCGGACATGAAAGCAAAAGGTATTGATGGTGCTGCGTTGATCGAACAAGCGAAAGCTTTGATCGCCAAACACGGCGGCTAAGCGCAAGCTTATTCCATAGCAATTATGGGAGGGCCGCACAGACGGCCCTCTTTTTTTCGAATGGTTCTTGGCGTGGGGATATGGCGTGGGACTTTATCAGCAATTTCAAAAAATCGCCGAGTACATCGCCTTTGCGCTCGCAATGGCAGGGGGCTTGGTCCTTGTCTTTATCACCGTGCTGAATTGCATCTCGATCATCGGGCGTGTCTTTGACCCCTTTGATTTGACCGTTGCAGGTTTCAACATCGGTTCCATCCGCGAAGTCTACGACATAACAGAAATTTGTATGGCAACCGCAGTCTTTGCCTTTTTGCCATGGGGTCATTTGCGTGAAGCCCATGCGCGGGTCGATCTTTTTCAATCCATCATGCCCGCGAAGCTCGACAAAAGCTTGGACCTGCTATTCAACATCGCCATGGCCATCTTTGCCATCGTTCTAGCTTACCGTCTGTACTTGGGCATGAACGATAAACTTTCTTATGGTGAAACCACCTTTATTGCACAAATCCCGGTTTGGCAGGGCTATGCGGCCGCGCTCATAGGTGCCGTCGGGTTTGTAATAATCGCGATCTTTTGCATCATGCGCTCTGGTCGCCGACTAATTCATGGCGAGGGCTAACACATGACAAATATTGAACTCGCGATTTGGTCGTTCCCGGTCTTGCTGTTGCTGATCTTTTTGCGCATGCCCATCGCCTTGGCCATGATTGCCGCTGGCATCGGAGGCAGTTGGTTGGTGTTGGGCTCTTACGTGCCGATTATGGCGCAGATGAAAACGCTCACTTACGGGATTTTCTCGAACTATTCCTATTCGATCATTCCGCTGTTTTTGTTGATGGGCCAATTCGCTACCCATTCGGGCATGTCGGCCGCCCTCTTTAAGGCGGCAGAAAGCTTTCTGGGGCATCGCAAAGGTGGCGTGGCTATGTCCGCGGTCGGCGCTTGTGCTGGTTTTGGCGCGATCTGCGGGTCATCGCTGGCAACAGCGGCCACCATGGGCCAAGTCGCCCTGCCTGAAATGAAACGCTACGGCTATCCCGACAGCCTTTCCACCGGCGCGCTCGCGGCAGGTGGTACATTAGGTATCTTGATCCCGCCGTCAGTAATCTTGGTGATTTATGCGATTTTGGCAGAGCAAAACATTGCCAAGCTGTTTGTTGCGGCGTTTATCCCCGGCATCATCGCGGCCTTGGGCTATATGCTTGCCATCTCGATTTGGATGCGCGTTGCACCGAATGCTGCCGCCGTCAGTCCGCGCGTGCCTTGGGGCGAGCGCCTGATTGTCCTGGGTAAAATTTGGCCGGTAATCCTGATCTTTGTTGCGGTTGTTGGCGGCATTTATGGCGGTATCTTCACGCCACCAGAGGCCGCAGCCGTAGGTGCAGCAGGCACCGGCATC
>CAZBBZ010000089.1:8515-9214 GCA_964489925.1 uncultured Rhodobacterales bacterium | reverse complement strand
AACACCTGGTAACGATGTTTTACTGGGCAATACAAATTCAGATGAAATCTACGGGTTTGCCGGCAACGACCGTCTGATTGGCGACTTCGGCGACGACAGCCTGTATGGCGGCGATGGGGCTGACACCCTAAACGCCGGCGACGGCGATGACTTCATCTTTGGCGGCGACAGCGCCGATGATCTGGCTGACGTGATCTATGGCGGGGATGGCAACGACAGCATCGACGCAGGGTACGGCAATGACAATATATCCGCCGGTGCGGGCGACGATAATATTGCCGGTGGCTTTGGCGCCGATACCATCGCGGGTCAGCAAGGCAATGACACCATGACCGGCAGCGCTTGGGGCCAACGCATGGATTTTGCCAGCGCCACATCACCAAGGAAAGCCGCCGCATATTCCGCCCGCTCATCCATCTCCATAATCCGGCCCATGATCAAAGCGATGGCCGTGATCGCCTCACCCGCCCTGCAATAGGCTTCACCCTCGGCCAGCAGCGCTTTTGCATAGGCGCATATGTCGTCGCCCAAGACCGCCGCAATCCGCGCGTCTGCATCGCTCGCATTCAACCGATGCGAGGTGGCCTCCCGCCAAAACGCAAGAAGATCCGCATCCGGCCCACGTGCGTTTGGGTCTTCAGCAAACAGGTAAGCGTCGCGAATATCCTCAGGCTTGGGCCGTCGTCCTTCCAGTTCTGC
>CAZBBZ010000089.1:0-8505 GCA_964489925.1 uncultured Rhodobacterales bacterium | reverse complement strand
CCACTGGCATATCTGGATCACGCAGCACCGCATCTAGTCGCGACAGCGCCATACCGCAGGAAACCCCGGCGTTTATGGGCTCAAAGGCGCTGGTTGCGGACGCACCCAGGTCCACATGCTCATTATGTCCCGACGATTGCAGCAGTAAATCCATGGGTGAGGGTATAAAACATAACGGCGGAATTGACGATGTATTTCTTTGCAAACCGCCGTAGGTTGTAGAATGCCGCGCATGTCTAATAAGTTTGCCTTATCGGACATAATAGAGAATACTGCGAAAATGGCCCAAAAACACCAGAAATCGAGCTCAGCGCTCTATGATACGAATGACGACGCTCAACGCAACGAGAGCGCTTCCACTCTCTACAATGAAACTTGTGAACATTGAAAAACTCAGCAGCTCCGTATATACTACCCAGTAGCACACCTCGATAGGAACCTACCCATGTCGGTCAAAGCCTCAATCTCTATATCCGAACAACAAGACGCATTCGCAAGAGACTTGGTCGCGCAAGGCCGCTTTCCAAGCGTTAGCGCGGTCGTCCAGCAAGGGCTAGAAATGATGCGAACAGCGTCTGCCAAAGACGAGGCCGAACTTGCGGTTCTACAAGCCTTCTTTGAGGATCGATCCCAAGGACAATTTCAGACCTTAAAAGAAGCCAAGGCTTCAGCAGCTAGCATGATCGCCCGAAAGCGCGCCCAGAGCAATCTGTGAAAAAGGTCTTCGTTGTTAAGCTTTCGGTTGAAGCCAATGATGATCTAGAACACCTAATTGATCACCTTCATGAGAGCTACCTTGCTTTTGGGGACCCTCCAAAACGCGCATTTGACCGTGCCGCTGCCCGAATTGAGGCTGTGCTTGACAAGGTTTCAGACCTTGGCACTGCCCCCCATCAGGGTACGCTTTGGCCCAAAGTCCGTCCGTCTTTACGCTGGGTGACTAAGGATCAAGTGGTGATTTACTTCACCGTTGACGATGCGGCCGAGTGCGTGTCAGTTTTGGCGATCTACTTCGGCGGACAAGACCACAAGCGACACATGCTTGATCGCATTCTAGGTAGAAACAACTCGTGACCGCCGCTAGCTCCCCAACCCTCAAAGCCATGCCCGTGGTTCTACGCGACCGCCCTGCCCCGGCGATCCTTGCCTTTGAACATCCGCTGGCTGGGTTTCAATTCGTTAAGGGCACCGTTGAAGATGGCGAGCGCCCGGACGCCGCTGCCCGTCGTGAGTTGTTGGAAGAGAGCGGGTTGCAGGCAGGCTTGGTCACAGAACTTGGCATAAGCGAAGAAATCGAGCCGGGTGAGCGCTGGCATATCTTTGAGGCAGAGGTCAGCAATGCGCCCGAGGCTTGGGTTCATCGCTGTAAGGATGATAACGGGCATGAGTTTCGCTTCTTCTGGCATCCCCTAGACACGCCCTTGGATGCACAATGGGACCAACGCTATCACCGGGCTCTGGAGTTCCTTAAGGACTTACTCAGCCCCCCTGCCCCGATAGAGGTCACTCTAATCCCTGCCAGTCACGCATTGCCCGCCTATGCCCCACTAGAAGCCCTCGTAGAGACCGCCCGCGACTATGCCCGCGCCTCTAAATCGGACAACACCCAACGCGCCTATGCCGCTGATTGGGCCGCCTTTGCTGGCTGGTGCAAAGACCGCCATGCGAACCCGATGACCAGCCCAGAGCGGCTGATGGGCCTTTACATTGCCGATTGCGCCTCTGGCACACATGCTGAGACGCTGAGCGTTTCCACAATCGAGCGTCGTCTCTCCGGCCTTGTCTGGGCTTATCGCGCCAAGGGCACGGAAGTTAACCGCCGCGATCCGCATATTGCCACTGTTATGGCTGGTATCAAACGCCAGCACGGCAAGCCGCCGCGACAAAAGGCGGCCCTCAGCGCCGACGACATCCTCTCCATGGCCGCCACCCTGCCCCACAACCTGCGCGGCCTACGAGACCGATCTATCCTTTTGCTGGGCTTTGCAGGCGGTCTGCGGCGATCGGAAATCGTGTCGCTGGATGTCGGCCGCGAGGACACTGTCGAACAGGGCGGCTGGGTAGAGATTGAAGACCGCGGCGCTGTCGCGATCCTTAAGGGCAAGACCGGCTGGCGCGAGGTTGAGATTGGGCGTGGCACTGCCGAGGTCTCCTGCCCCGTACACGCGCTAGAGCAATGGCTGCACTATGGTCGCATCGACTTCGGCCCAATCTATCGACGCACAACGCGCGATAACCTGAAAACCCTTGATGATCGTCTGTCAGATCGCCACGTCGCCCGGTTGATCAAAGCCACCATCATCGACGCCCGGCTCTTTACCGATATTGACCCGCTGGAACGCATCGCCATGTTCTCTGGCCACTCTTTGCGCGCGGGCCTTGCCACCCATGCGCAGGCTGATGAACGCTTCGTGCAAAAGCAGCTTGGCCATGCCTCTGCCGAGATGACCCGCCGCTATCAGCGTGATCGTGACAGGTTCCGGGTGAATTTGACTAAGGCCGCGGGGCTTTAACGCACGTGTATGTAGAAATTGCCATCTTCGCATACTCTACGCATTTGTTTTTATTAGAGAAAACCCCAAAATTACCAATTGGCAAGTCTGTTCGGGCTATTTTGGAAAGTGACTATCCAAAAACTCGCCAAATGCCTCTTCCAATTTTGCACGAGAAAGGCCTGACTTGAATTCCAACCGTTGCGATTTCCCAGAAACACTATGCGCCAAGGCTCCACCACCAAAACCAGTCACCGTCTTCACTTTCGGTTTAGCTTTGCCAACTGCCCCCTTAAGCGCCCCGAAAACAGCTGCAGCATCCAACAACTTGCCGTCACCTGAGCGCTCTTTTGAAAGTTCAACGGCACAGGCGATGATTGTCTTCCGCTGCGTCGGAACTTTCAAAAGCGGCTTAAGAACCCGGGCGTGCAATTCTTTGATGTCGTTCTTTGACGGATAGGCTGCGACCACCTCTTCCGGCAATTTCGCAAGATCTAGATACCGGGAAAGCCAGACTGGAGAGACTTCCAAACGATCCGCCATCGTTTTCTGAACACCGCCATAATAGTGCTTGATGGCATCCGCATAATCCACGGCCCGCTCATAATCCGAAATGTCTTCCCGATCACGGTTTTCGATGTCGGCGAGACGAAAGGCCTCTTCATCCGATAGGTCGCGCACTTCGATAAGATATTTAAACTGAGGGTAATTGTTCGCCCGAAGCCAGCTCACGGCGAAATGCCGTCGCGCCCCGCATATGACTTCAAACTCATGCGGTGCGCCGGCGACGCGGCGCACAATGGCCGGAAATTCCTGTCTACCCTGAGATCGGATACCATCAATTAAATCGCGGCAGTTCTCTTCTGTTAACAGAGCGTAGTCCCGGTTGTGCCGCGCCCACATCGCGCATTGCTCTGGCTCGACCCAAAGATGCAGCTTTTCTTCTTGCTTGCCCGAGACCCGTTCATTGAGCGCATTTCCACGCCTAAGGAACCGAGCCCCCGCGCGCGACTTATCCGCCTTGCCACGACCACCAGCAACGCCGCTGAGAACCGCATCGAACACATCATCATGATCCTTGGTCATAGCAATCCCTCCATCTGAAGCGCCTTATGGTGGCTGGGCCAAGTACGACGCACCAATGTTTCAATCTCACGCCCAACCGAGTCTAGATAAGCACGACATCTGCGGTGCGTTTCTGTGCGCGCTTGCGCGCCTGTGACTTCGTAAACTGTTCCTAATGACGCCGTCGCGTTGTCGATTTCTGCACTGTCCTTGAGCACCGCCGCCATCATCTCTTCTGGGAAAATGGCGTCCATCATTCGTTTGATTACGCCGTGGGCAGACTTGTTGTCATTCATCTTCGTGGCGAGGATTTTCACAAAGGCATAATCACGGTCTCCGCCAACCTCCGCTATCTGCTCAAGCGTCGCAGACATCATTTTCAAAAAATGAGCCGTTGAGCCGAAATCAATATTGTTTGGTGGCGCGGGTATCAAAAGCGCATCTGCCGCACGAAGTACTGACAAAGAAATCATGCCTAGGGCAGGGGGAGGATCCAGTATCACAATATCAAAATGACCTTTGATTGTCTCAATGCCTGTGCGCAAACGATCCAGAACAAAGTCACGGTTCTCGGCCATGCGGGCCGCGAATTCATACTCGGCATCATAGAGGCCCAAATTGGCGGGTATCAACGCAATCCCTGGCCAGTACGTAGCCCTCAAGCCATAACGTAAATCTTGCGGGCCACCGTGGCGGAAATAGGGGTAGAGCGTGTCCTCATCTTCATCCACATCCACATCAGGGTTAAGTCCAAAAATGGATGTTGTGGAGGCCTGACTATCGCAGTCGATCACACACACGCGGTAACCCTTAAGGGCGAAGTATTGAGAGAGGTGACATACAAGTGTCGACTTCCCAACACCGCCTTTGAAATTTTGTACCGCTAGCACCAACGGATCTTCGTCATCTTGACGGTGGGGTAGGGCGCCGAAATGACGACGCATCTCGTTTACTTCTGATAGGCTGTACCCAACCCGGCGTCCGGTTTTTGGGTCTTTTTCAGGTGTTGGTAATTTTCCCGCTGCTTCTGCTTCTCGAATAGCTTTATCGGTACGGCCCACCATTTCTCCGGCCGATTTAACATTGAAACGGATGTTAAGAGACTTCTTGGCATCCGGCGCATAGACCTGGGATCGCAGTCGATCTATAATATCATTTGATCGTTCCGCTAATGCGGACAGCTTATCAAGGTCGATTCGCTCTGGCAGGGAACTCGTGTCCATTGTATCTCCTGGTTCGCACAAAATTTTAAATTGTGCGGAGGTTCGGTTTTTTTAGAGATTTAGAGAAATGTATGAACGGAGTGAATCAGTTTTTCGAAGTTTTAGGGTTTTATGTCCTTAAGAGGGGCGATTACAGGTTATGTTGAGCATCAGAATACAAACCCCTACAAAAATCCAAATGTTATAAACCCTCTTATTCTAATTCTAGAGTTCTAGTGTTCAACTTAGGTAACCCAATGTTTTTTAACGATAAAGACATTTGAAAATTACAAACTGGGATGTTTAGGCAAACATATTGGGATGTTTAAGAAAACAAATCGGGCGGCTAAAATTACATTTTGGGATAAGCTATAACCTTACAAATTGGGATGCACCTACAATGTTGATTTTATCCAATGTTTTCAATGGCTACCGTGATAAGCCTCGAATCAGCATATTTTCGTAGAATTACTTTTTGGGTGCAATGACAGTTCGACGCCGTAAATTGCATTTTCTCATAGAATCGGATAACCTTACCAGACAAAGCTGATCGTGTAAGAATTCAGCAGGACAAGAGGGCAGTATGGCGACTAAGATGCGAACCATAGATGTTCGGCCGACCGCTGAGAGCATTGTTAAACCGGGTGAGTTGATTGATGTGGTAGAGGTCACGCCTCTGACCCTGAACGATCGGCGTGTTTACAATCTGTTGCTAGAAAATGCTTGGGACAGGATTGATCGCAATGTCGAGCATGTGATTTCCAAATCGGCTTTGCGTGGCACCCATAACTCAAACGATAGGGTAGGGGAGAGCGTAGAGCGCTTGATGTCAGCCATCGTTAAGGTGCGTACCAAAAGAGACGGAGAACCGCACATAGAGCGTGTTCAGCTTTTGGGCGGTAACGTCGAGGCGCTAAAGCGTGACGGCCTTTTGCATTACGAGGTGCCGGCACGCCTAAGGCGAATTATCTCTGACTCAACCGTTTTTGCGCGGCTAAAAAGAGAGGTGATCTTTGCATTGACCTCAAAGTACGCGCTTACCCTTTATGAGATGGTGCAAAAGCGGGGTAATCTAAAGTACTTGTCTTCTGAGCGGTTCACGCTTGATGAATTGCGCGCCGTGTTGGGTGTGCCGGACGGGAAGCTTACCACGTGGTCTAATCTGAACCTTAGGGCCCTACGTCCAGCTATTGCAGAGGTTAATCTGCTCTCAGATTTTGAAGTGGATCTTTTGCCAATAAAAACGGGACGGCGCGTCACCCATGTTGAATTGAAATGGTGGCGTAAGGATGCCGACGGGGTAGGGGACCGCGCAAGAGAGCTATCCTACGCCAAAGTCGGCCGCAAAGAGCGACTTACCCAAGCTGATAATGTGGCCAAGGAGGGCCTGAAATCGCGGCCCGCACTCATGGAGAAATTGGGCGACCCCTTGGCGACGGAAACATATGAAACAGCCCGTCTGCGCTTCCCCGGCTACGACATCTACGCCGTCGAAAAAGAGTGGAGACGTTGGTCACAGAATAAAGCCAAAGCGCGGGACCCGGATAAAGCATATTTAGCGTTCTTTGCCAGTTTCACGAAAAATAACCCTATAATCTGATGGCAGCCTTCCAAAGCCATCTAGTTTTAAGGACTCATGGCAAGTGCCTGTAGTCTTTTGGCTGCTTTCAGCTGATGCGTCCCATAAAAAGTGGAAGGATTGCCAAGGGAGTTAGATTTCGAAAGTCCGTATTGATATCAATTCGTTATTGTGATATCATTGTCTTAAGCGATATCACCGGAGGATAGCATGGGAAGCATGACGCTGCGCAACATACCTGATGAGGTGCATCACAAGCTGAAACAAAGAGCGGCTGCCAACAAGCGAAGTACAGAGGCGGAACTTCGTGAAATTCTCAAAGATGCAATCTCCAAAGACAGTGAGCTTGGTTTTGGATCAAGAATGGCGGCGATGTTTAGCCATGGCGATGGTGATGGCTTGGAAATAGAACGAGATAAAACGTCACCGCGCGCGGTGGATTTCGAGTGATTATCATTGATACCAATGTCGTGTCGGAATGGTTCAAACCAGAGCCAGATGCGAAGGTCATAGGCTGGCTGGATTCTCAGATTGAGACTGATCTCTACATCACAGCGGTCACTGTTGGTGAATTGATTTTCGGCGTTTTTTCTCTCCCAAGCGGACGGCGCGCAAAAAGACTTCAAGATGAAGTCTCTCACATTGTTAACGACGTTTTTCATAACCGAATTTTGCCATTTGATACCACGGCTGCTTACTTTTACGGGCAGGGAATGGCCGAGCGTCGCAAAGAGGGCGTTGCTGTGGGTGTTCCAGATGGACAGATCGCGTCGATTGCCCGTGCCAATAACAATGCAACCGTAGCAACTCGGGACACTGCCCCTTTTGAAGCTTTTCGGCTAAATGTGGTAAACCCCTGGACGCGAAGTTAGAAGTTCGCCACGAATTTGAAAGCCACCAACCATGCGGCGCAGAGAGTGGCCGCTCTTTCCTCATGCACCGTTCAATCGAATTTGAGGAAAACGCCTAAGTTGGAACAACCGAAGGTAGGACCGATATGACAAGCGACGAACAAAGATTGGCCGACGACAAGATGCGCGCAGAGATCGCAAAGCTCTTTGCTGAAATTGCCGCTCTTCGCGAACAAATGAGTTTGCAGTCAAACAAGCTTGGGGCCGAAGTTGGCCAAATCAAAGTTCATATGATTGTGGTGCCGTTTCTGGCAGCCGCAGGCCTCATGGGCGCAACAGCAGCAGTGGTGACGCTCTTCTTTTAAGAGTGTCTGACGAGTGTTCACTGATCCCGAAGTTGGGACTTCTCGTGCGTGGGCGTGGAAATCACATTCTAGTTCTGCTGCGCTCTGCGCGGGCCTTACAGCGTCTCCGTCGTTACAAGTACGGCGCGAAGTGTAGAGGGTTTCCAGCGGCCCTGACAGTCTTCCAAAAGACGGCCGCAAAGGTGGAGATGGTGGAATTGCTGAGAAGGAGGGACGGGGCTTGGTTGGACCCGAGCAAATCCAATGCCATTGACCGTGCCCGGTCGACAGGGATGGACCCACACGCG
This sequence comes from uncultured Rhodobacterales bacterium, assembly GCA_964489925.1. GTDB lineage: Bacteria > Pseudomonadota > Alphaproteobacteria > Rhodobacterales > Rhodobacteraceae > CAYLLD01. Next base: position 664 of record CAZBBZ010000089.1, on the reverse strand, counting down.
CCGAGCGTCACTCTGCGTTTGCGATTGTCTTTGCGGATGTTAACTGCCCATGTTTTAGAATTGGCACGAATGCGCCGGACAAGTTGGGTAACGACATCGTCCCTGACTTGGCATTACGCGTTCCCCTCTTGGGTTCAGGGAAAATTCATGCAATTCCTTCGGGGGGCCCCTCAGGAAAAACGGGGGGACAATTTTTCCTGACGCTCAAACGCCGCTTTGGCTCCGGGTCTCCTCGAAATTTCGAGGAGAAAACAAGAGCTTAAGAGCGAGCTATCTGTGCGGACAAAAGGGGCCTGTGGCCCATAATTGGACACACCATACGCAACCATGGTTGCAAGGCGTTTTTTGCTAACGAAATCAAATAGTTGGATGGTTTTGGAATGGGCTTCTTGTTGTACACATGGAAAAAACTATTCAAAAACAAATAGTTAAACGTTTGTGGCCCAGCCTTTGGCTCACTGTGACCCACAGTTTTTGGGGCGAAGTTGCCTTGTGGGCCAGTTTTGGCCCAGCTGATTTTGATCCCTTGGCCCATGAAGTTTCGAATTTTCACCGTTCCATGCCCCGCGATTTCTCGGGTTTTTGTGCGACTTGTGGTTGGAGCTTTTCGTAACCGTCCGGTCTGCCCGCTCTGACGCTGTTTGAAGGAGAGTGATAATGTCCA
>CAZBBZ010000088.1:0-9254 GCA_964489925.1 uncultured Rhodobacterales bacterium | reverse complement strand
TTGTTCGGGATCACCAAACCAAGCATGGGCCAGTGCAAAATCAATGGGCAACTGGCGACGATTCAATCGACCGCTGATGCAGTTGCAGCCGGTATTGTCTATGTGCCCGAGGATCGTGGCAAGCAGGGGGCGATCATCGGCCTGCCGATCTTTCAGAACATAACGCTTCCCTCGCTGGGGCAAACTTCAAAGTCCGGCTTTTTGCGCTTGGCGGAAGAATTCAAACTGGCCCGCGACTACGCAAAGCGGCTCGATCTACGAGCGGCTTCTTTGGATCAGGATGTCGGTAATTTATCGGGTGGCAATCAGCAAAAGGTGGTCATCTCTAAATGGCTCGCCACTAAGCCGCAGGTGATTATTCTGGATGAGCCGACCAAGGGCATCGACATTGGTTCTAAGGCGGCGGTTCACGAATTTATGGCCGAACTGGCCGCGCAAGGCCTGTCGATCATCATGGTCAGCTCAGAAATCCCCGAAATTATCGGCATGTCAGACCGGGTGATCGTCATGCGCGACGGGGTGATTGCGGCCGAGTTGCAAGGCGACGCGCTTGGTCCCGAGACGCTTGTGCGTCACGCGGCGGGGATTGCCGTTGAGCCGCAAATGATGGAGGCCTAGGTGATGCCGCGTTTGTTTCTTGCGCGCGAGACCATTCTGGCCGGCGCGATTGTGGTTTTGGTACTTCTGGTCGCCTCAAGGTTTTCGGGGTTTGTTGCCCCAAGCAACCTTGCCAATGTCTTTAACGACACCGCGCCGCTGATGATCCTTGCACTGGGGCAAATGATCGTCATCCTCACACGCTGCATTGATCTTTCGGTTGCCGCTAATCTTGCGCTGACTGGCATGGTCGTGGCCATGCTCAATGTTGCAATGCCCGGCCTGCCGATCCCGGTGATTATCGCGATCTCGATCACGCTTGGGGCGTGTTTGGGTGCAATCAATGGCCTATTGGTCTGGAAGCTGGCCATCCCGCCGATCGTTGTAACGCTGGGAACAATGACGATATTTCGCGGCACAATTTTTCTGATTTCTGACGGCAAATGGGTCAACTCCCATGAGATGAGCGCCGCTTTCACCGGTTTGCCCCGCGCGGTCTTGCTAGGCTTGCCGGTGCTGTCATGGATCGCGATCCTATGCGTCCTGGCTTTTGGCATCATAATGGCGCGCACGTCTTTTGGCCGTTCGGTCTATGCGGTGGGTGGCAACCCGCATGCTGCCGTTTACACCGGCATCGACGTGGGGCGGACCCAATTCTGGGCCTTTGTGGCATCTGGCGCTTTGGCGGGTTTAACCGGATACCTTTGGGTTGCCCGCTATGCTGTGGCTTACGTGGATATCGCAGGCGGGTTCGAGCTGGAGGTCGTGGCGGCATGCGTTATCGGTGGAATTTCCATTGCTGGCGGCGTCGGCTCCGTCGGCGGGGCAGTGCTGGGCGCGTTATTCTTGGGCGTGGTCAAAAACGCGCTGCCAGTGATCAACATCTCGCCGTTCTGGCAGCTAGCCATTTCGGGCAGCGCCATTCTGATCGCCGTCGCGTTTAACGCGAGCGCCGGGCGCAAGAAAGGCCGGATCATTCTAAAATCAGCTGAGGGCACATCATGAGCGAAACAGGCGTGCCAAATCGCATTTTGCCAGACCGATTGCACTCTCGTGGCTATCAACTCCTGCGCAGTTGGGAGGCATTGCTGCTCTTGGTCGCGGTCGGGATTTTCGTGCTCAACAGCTTTGCTTCGCCCTATTTCCTAAGCGCGTGGAACTTAAGCGATGCCACGTTCAACTTCACCGAAAAGGCCATGATCGCTTTTGCCATGGCGCTGCTGATCATTTCGGGTGAGATCGACCTGTCTGTCGCCTCGATCATTGCGCTGGCTAGCACGGCGATGGGATACGCGTTGCAATTCGGGGTAGGCATGCCTGAACTTGTGATCATCGGGCTAAGCGTCGGACTGCTGTGTGGCGCGTTCAACGGCTTTTTTGTCACCGTTCTTGGCTTGCCCTCTATCGTGGTCACCATTGGCACCATGAGCCTGTTTCGCGGCATTAGCTTCATCGTCTTGGGCGATGAGGCCTATCGCGGTTATCCGTCAGAGTTTGCATGGTTCGGGCAAGGCTATATCTATTGGGTCTTCACTGTAGAAATGCTGCTATTTGTGATCATTGGCATCGTCTACGGTGTGGTTTTGCACAAGACCAACTTCGGGCGTGCGGTCTATGCGATTGGGAACAATCCGACCGGAGCATTGTTCAGCGGGATTCGCGTGCAACGGGTGAAGTTCATCCTGTTTTTGCTCACCGGTTTGATGTCCGGCGTGGCTGCAATCTGCTTGACCTCGCGCCTTGGCTCGACCCGGCCCAGCATCGCTACAGGCATGGAACTGGAGGTCGTCACTATGGTTGTCTTGGGCGGGGTCAATATTTTGGGCGGATCTGGCACGATCCCCGGTGTGGTGATCGCGGCCTTTGTGATGGGGCTGGTGACCTTTGGACTTGGCCTTTTGAATGTGCCGGGCATTGTGATGTCGATCTTTATTGGCCTGTTGCTGATCGGCGTAATCGCATTGCCGCGGCTTTTGACAATGCTAGCCGTGAGGCGCGCCAAATGAGCGAACGTTTTGTTTTTAGAATGCGTCTGAACGCGGGGATGGAGGCCGAATACAAGCGCCGCCACGACGAGATCTGGCCCGAATTGATCGCGCTGTTAAAAGAGGCGGGCATTAGTCGCTACACGATTGATCTTGATCGTGAGACCGGGATTTTGATCGGCGTTCTTGATCGGACCGCCGATCACGCCATGGATAGCTTGCCGGATCATCCGGTGATGCAAAAATGGTGGGCGCATATGGCCGATATCATGGAAACCGGGCCGGACAACGCGCCCGTCGCACCGGCCTTAGAGCGGCTATTCTATCTGCCATGAACGACCCGCAACACATCGCGGTTATTGATATCGGCAAGACCAATGCGAAACTGGCGCTGGTCGATCTGAGCGATCTGCGCGAAATTGCTGTAATCACCCAGCCCAATATTGTGCGGCACGGACCTCCATGGCCGCATTTCGATGTAGAGGCCCATTGGGCGTTCTTACTGGCTGGCCTCAAGCGGTTTCATCAAGAGCACCGGGTTGATGCGATCTCGGTGACGACACATGGGGCAAGCGTTGCTTTATTAGATGGACAGGGGCAACTCGCGGCCCCAATCTTGGATTACGAACACCATTTCCCGCCCCATATCGTAGCAGATTATGACACACTTCGGCCCGCGTTCTCGGAAACAGGGTCGCCCTCTTTGGTCGGTGGGTTGAACGTTGGCGCACAACTTCATTTTCAGTTTGCAAGCGATCCGAGGTTGTTTGCGCGCACCGCCTATATCCTCGGCTATCCGCAGTATTGGGGGCATCGGCTGACAGGGGAACTGGCTTTTGACGTTACTTCAATCGGTTGTCACACTGATCTTTGGGCGCCGCAGACTGGGCAGTTTTCATCGCTGGTCGATCGTTTGCATATAGCCGAAAAACTGGCGCCTATCAAAAAGCCAAGCGACATCTTAGGTTCTATTCTTCCGCAGATTGCCGCCCAGACGGGACTGGCTGAGACAACCCCAGTGGTCTGCGGGATCCACGATTCAAATGCCTCGCTCTATCCACATCTTTTGGTGAGCGACGCTCCTTTTTCGGTGGTCTCGACGGGCACTTGGGTGATCGCAATGGCAATCGGCGGAGATCAGGTTTCCTTGGACCCAGCGCGCGATACTTTGATCAATGTGAATGCGCTTGGTGATGCGGTGCCGTCGGCGCGATTTATGGGTGGGCGAGAATTTGAAATGATCCAACGTGATCCGGTTGAGGTCTCACAAGCCGATGTCAGTGACATCCTTGCGCAAAACATCATGTTGATGCCCGCTGTGGAAGCCGGTTCCGGCCCGTTTCAGGGACGCAAAATGGCATGGATAGGGCCAGAGCCTCCGGTTGGTTCAGGACAGCGCCACGCGGCTCTGTCATATTATCTCGCACTGATGACCGGCACATGCCTGGATCTGGCGGGCGCTACTGGCACAACAATCGTCGAGGGACCTTTCGCGCGCAATGCGGCCTATCTCGATATGTTAGAGGCGATGACCAACCGACAAGTTGTCGCCAGTGCTTCTGCGACCGGGACAAGCGTCGGTGCGGCTTTGCTATTCAGCGGGTCGGGTCATTCTATTCCTACCCCCCAAAAGCAGGTGTCGCGTCAAACGTCAGACCTAAGAGCCTATGCAATGGCGTGGCAAAACAATCTGACCGTTAGATCGTAAATCGCGCCTTAGTATTCATAAGACTGAACTATAGGCCTTCAATGAAACAATTTTATCAATAAGAAAAACTGACTTATCCCCGCATGTGGCGCGTTAGGAAAAACGCATGCGGACTGGAGACTTGAATGAAGAAAATTTTGGCCAGCTTTTCCAAGAGCCCTTTTCACTTGGACGATGATGCGCTTGGTTGGGTGCGCTCGACTTTTGCTGACTTGGATCAGACGACCAAGTCCGGTTTGGTTTTTGCCAAATTTGCCTTTGGCGCGGGTGTGGGGCCGGCCGATTTCGAGCGATCCCAGCCCGGTTTCTTGACGCGGATGGACGCGGGCGATCAAGCGCATGAAATGGCCCTTTTGAAGAGCTATAATGATGCCTTTAAGGTGCCGATTTGTTTTGTGACCGATTTGGAAGGGTCCACCACCACTCCCAAAGGATCGACGCCCTCACCTAATGCGCTTGCGTTCGGCGCGGCAAATGATCCTGCCCTGACCGAAATCGCGACCAAAGCGATGGGAGCAGAGGCGAAGGGTTTTGGGCTCCGGTGGTCCTTTACGCCCGCGGTAGACGTCAACGCTGCGTTCCGTTCGTCCATTGTTGGCACAAGGTCTTTTGGTTCTGATGTGGCAAAGGTGTTAGCCCAAGGTGTTGCGACTGTGAAAGGTTTGCAATCAGCCGGTGTCGCGGCCACGGCAAAGCATTGGCCCGGCGAAGGTTACGATGAGCGCGACCAGCACTTGGTCAACACCGTGAACCCGCTGAGCTTCGCGGATTGGGAAGCCTCTTTCGGGGCTATTTACAAAGCTGTGATCGACGCTGGTGTGATGAGTGTGATGCCTGCGCACATCGCGTTACCGGCCTATATGAAAGAGGTTGAAGGCATTGATGGTCCGCCAGCCTATCTTCCAGGGAGCTTGAACCCAAAGTTGAACGAAAACCTGCTACGCGGGCGGCTCGGGTTCAACGGGTTGATCGTTTCCGATGCGACCGCGATGGCAGGCATCAGCGGGCTGCGTAAACGCGATGACCTTGTTGTCGACGTGCTGAATGCGGGCTGTGATGTGATTTTGGGAAGCGTCGATTTTGCGTCAGATGTAGATGCGGTGCTTGCTGGCTTGGAAAGCGGCGCGTTATCGAAGGACCGTTTGGACGTCGCGGTGTTGCGGCAACTTGCGTTCAAAGCGGCACTTGGCCTGCATAACGGGTCTGGATTCGAACCCGTCGATGCAAAGTCTAGCAAGATCACAGAGATATTGGAAAAAGCGCCGACGCTTGTGAAGACCCGGAATGATTTGTTCCCGATCACGCCGCAACGGTACAAGACAATTTATCTGGTCTGCCGGGGCGTGGGCTTTCCACCAGCCAGTGCTGTGAAGGCGCTGCCGTTTGCTTTTGCAGACAAGTTACGCGCGGAAGGGTTCGAGGTGATCGAACATGAATGGGGTACACCGATAGAGCCAGGTGATAGCGATTTGCTGCTATATGCCTATGCTGAAGAATGCCTGCTGACGCGCGGGACGATCACCAATGATTGGGCCGGTATGACCGGGCAATTCCAGCAGGCGATGAAACGACACTGGCTAGACACGCCGACCCTGATGATCTCGTTCGGCTGGCCGTATCACTTGTACGAAGCGCCCGGTGTTTGGGGTTACATCAATGCCTATATGGCGCATCCAAAGATGCAGGACATTGTGATCGAAGCGATGCAAGGCAAGCGTGGGTTTGAAGGCACGTCGCCGGTTGATCCGTTTTGCGGGCTTGGCGAGGACTACTTCCACCTGAGCACTCCGCCCGTAGCAAGGTAACAGAATCCGCCAGAAGCGGTCACCGGTTTTTGCGGGGGCCGCTTCATGCGGGCTATTCTGCCGATTTACTCTTGGCTTTTGGCGAATGTGCAAATCTGCTTACGCACCCATTCCATACAAGCGTCTTGTTCGGCGAAATGACCCCATTGAAGCACAAGCACATTTGGCAAAATCTCGATCGGCAGCGGCAAACGCGCGAGGCCGATGGCATCGGCGTATTGCTTTGCCATGGAGCGCGGCAGAGTACCTATCCAATCAGTACCCTTGATCATCCAGGGCACAGAGCTTTGCGAGAATACTTTGGTCCCTACTTTTAACGGACCATAGCGACGCTCGATCGCGGAACGGTCTGCCGTCGTTTTGCGCCCCCGGCCAAGTTCGATTGTAATGTGTTTTGCCGCCAAATATGCTTTCTGATCGAGACCACCTTGCGCCAACGGATGGTCCGGATCCAAAAGACAATCAAACTCTTCGCGATAAAGTTCGATTGTCGGATGAGACGCAGAGGCATATTGACGGGGCATCATCAGGAAATCGATCTGTCCTTGTTCCAGTGCCAGATGCGGCGGCTCTTCCACCGGGTGTGACGCCATGGTGATCAATGGCGCTTGGGTCGAAAAATGACGTGACATCTGGGCGAAAAAAGTCTTCGCCATAACATCTGACATCATGCACCGCACCTCGCGTTCATGGGCGGAAGGATCAAATTCAGGTGCGGCCATCACGCGGGTTTCAACGCGACGCAGGACTTCGCGCACCTCTGGATGAATGGCACGGGCGCGGTCTGTCATCACCATGCGACGCCCGACACGAACAAGAATTTCGTCGTCCATGGCTTCGCGCAGCCGGGTCAAGGCATTGCTCATCGCGGCTTGGGACAGATGCACGCGGTCAGCGGCGCGGGTGACGGAACATTCGTCAAGCAGGGCTTCCAGCGCGACGAGCAGATTAAGATCTAGTCTGCGAAACTTCATTGAGCCTCCTGTTTATAGGTGGTGTCGATTGTTGTTGCGCCAAAATATCGACGACATCAATACCAACTTAGGGTATATATAATTCCAAGTTATGGGGTTCGCAAAACCCATTATTTTATTTTGCCATCAGGATTTGATAAATATCTGAAATCAAAACAGGAGAGCGCCGGTTGGAACAAATCTACGACGTTGCCATTGTCGGTGGTGGACCAGTGGGCGTATTCACTGCCAACCTGTTGGCAAAAAGCGGCCATTCTGTTTGCGTCATAGAGCGCGATGCCGCCCCTTACAGTTTGCCGCGCGCGGTCCATGTGGACCATGAAATGCTGCGTCTATTTGGTGATCTTGGTTTGCTGGATCAGCTAAAGCCAATGATGCGGGCCGGCGATGGACACATGCATATTGGTGCAGACAAGGGCGTCATTCGGTTTTTGTCTGCCGCCGGAAAACCGCGCCCTTTTGGGCATGCCAACGACTATTTCTTTTTCCAACCAGAACTTGAACGCGTTTTGCGCGAGGGTCTGGCGCGGTTCGATAAAGCGACCCTTTCGCTGGGCGCTTCGGTTGATGGCCTTACGCAAAGCGGTGATGCTGTCAGCCTGACGCTGGACGATGGTACAAATTGCTTTGCGCATTGGGTGATCGGCTGTGATGGGGCGCGATCTATTGTGCGCAAGTCTATGGGCATTCATCTGGACGATCTGAATTTTGAGGAACCTTGGCTTGTTGTTGATGCGGAGGTGGAAGGCCCGATCCAGTTTCCTGAATTTTGGGGCGTGCCGGAAGGCGCAAACCTGCAAAACCTTTCAGTAATGCTCTGCGATCCCGAGCGACCGGCAACGATTGTGCCGGGTCGAGGTACGCATCGGCGCTGGGAGTTTATGCTTTTGCCCGATGAGAATGATGAAGAGATGGCAGCCCCTGCACGCGTGGCGGACATGGTCAAAGACTGGGTCGGGGATACCCCGCATAAGATCATTCGCGCAGCGACCTATCGCTTTCACGGGCTGGTTGCAGAGGACTGGCGATCGGACCGCGTGTTCCTTGCCGGTGATGCTGCACATCAGACGCCACCGTTTTTTGGACAAGGGCTCTGCCACGGGCTACGCGATGGGGCGAACCTGGCTTGGAAGCTGGGCCTTGTTTTGGACGGGCATGCGGACGAAGACTTGCTTGATACCTATCAGATAGAACGCGAGGCACAGGTGCGTCATGTGATCAGTCGCGCGGTCGAGGTGGGGCGCAGCATCTGCGAATTAGATCCGAACAAGGCAAAACAACGCGACGAGCACCTGCGTTCGCAAGCTGGAATGAAAACCGCAGCAGAGCTGATTGTACCGCTCGTCTCGCCCTTGATTGGCGACACTGCCGGTGAGAGGTTCATAAACCCAACTATGGGCGAGGGCGTTTTGCTAGATGATGCCGTTGGCGTCGGATGGCGTTTATTTCATCGCGCAGATGCACCACTGCCGCATGCCGATTGGCTTGAAGCGCTAGAGGTGAAAATGGTGAATGTGGATGCACTTTCCGACCCGAAAGCGCATTTGCGGACATGGTTTGAAAACAAGCCCGCCAGTTATGCGCTCGTGCGCCCTGATCACTATCTTGCGTTGCATGCACTAACGCCAAGCGACTTGGACAAAGGGCTTTCCTTGGTGCGCGACACCCATAAAATCAAAACCAAAGAAACGGGATAGGACGACCGATTATGCGCTTTATCAGCTATACACACGACGGAACAGAAGCTTGGGGCATCGTCGACGGGGACACCGTGACCGATCAAACAGGATATGCGCCTGATCTAAAGGCAGCCTTGGCCAAAGGCTTGCCAAGTGCGCCTGTATCGGGCGCGGCTTTTCCTTTGGCGGATATCACCCTGCTGCCGGTGGTGCCGAACCCGGATAAAATTCTTTGCGTTGGTCTGAATTACGAAGCGCACCGTGTTGAAACGGGTCGCGACAAAACCGCGAACCCAGCCATTTTCACACGGTTTGCCGATACGTTGATTGGCGCCAATGACCCGATGGTTATACCCCGTGAATCCTCTGATTTTGACTACGAGGCAGAGCTTGCAGTTGTCATCGGCAAGGGCGGTCGTCGGATTGCAGAAGCGGATGCGATGGACCATGTTGCAGGGTATTCCTGTTTCAACGATGGCTCTGTGCGCGATTACCAAAAGCACACG
>CAZBBZ010000087.1:0-9336 GCA_964489925.1 uncultured Rhodobacterales bacterium | reverse complement strand
CTGCGCGACGGCATTGCCGAAGATTATGCGTATCGCGTCCGCGCAGAAAACACCGCCCGCCTGGAAATCGCGCGCAATATTTTGGCCGATTGGAACATGCAGCATCATTTAGGCATCAATTATGTATGGATCCGCAAACCACCCGCTTGGACGCCGTCGGCCTTTAGCGCGGCTTGTGCGGCCAAGGATATTCAAGTGGCCACGGGCGATGGGTTTGTCCTGCCCGGCACGCCGACCCCAAATGCGGTACGTCTAACCCTGTCCGGCGCGCCCAACATGGATCGGCTGCGCGAGGGGTTGATTTGTATCGACGATATTTTGCGCACGCCGCCCAACCGGATGTTGACCTGATGAACTGGGTGTTGCTGATCCTTTTGGGCGTCATTTGGGGCGCGAGTTTCTTGGGCGTTGAATTTGCGCTACAAGGCTATGGCCCCCTCACGGTCGCCGCCGGACGCATCGTATTTGCCGCCACCTTGCTTAGTGTCATTGCTTTTTTGCGCGGGGATGGTTTGCCGCGGATGCGCGGACCGGATGCGGGGCGTCTTTGGCTGCATTGCTTTGGCTTTGCGGTGTTCACCAATGCGCTGCCGTTCGCGCTGCTCAGTTGGGGGCAGTTGAACGTCACCTCTGGGTTTGCGGGCATCACCATGGCGATTGTGCCGCTGTTTTTGCTGCCGATGGCTTGGGTGATTTTGCGCGAACCTATGGGTGTTCGCAAAATTGCGGGCTTTTTGCTGGGGTTTGCGGGCGTTGTGATCCTTGTGGGGGTTGATGCGATTGGGGGTATGGGTTCTGGCATTGAAAATCTTGCGCGGCTGGCCTGCGTTTGTGCCGCACTTTGTTATGCCACGGGATCAATGATTACGCGCACGGCCCCAAAGGTGGCGATGGTGTCTTATGCGGCGGCCGGGTTGCTGTTGGGGTCCATGATGATCGTACCTGCCGCCCTATTGGTCGAAGGCGTGCCAAGTTTTCAAGGTTGGGTGCCACTTCTGGGCATCGTTTACTTGGGGCTGTTCCCGACAGCACTTGCTACCGTGTTATTGGTGCGCGTCATCAATTCGGCAGGGCCGACGTTTTTGTCCTTGGTCAATTACCAAGTGCCGGTTTGGGCGGTGATTAACGGCATGGTGTTTTTGGGTGAAGATTTACCCAAGAGCTTTGTAACCGCCCTCTTTTTGATTTTGCTTGGACTGGCCCTTAGCCAATCGCGGGGCTTTCGCCTAAGCTCCTAACGCGCGCTGCATCGCCAATGCATGGGCGGTTTCTTTCACATCATGCACGCGAATAATCTGCGCCCCTTGCGCCGCACCTTCGAGCGCAATGGCAAGTGAGCCGCCAAGACGGTCTTTGGGGGTCTCTGCCCCGGTGAGTTTGCCGATAAAGGATTTGCGCGACGCTCCAAGCAACAGCGGCACGCCGAGCCCGTGAAATACGGACAGATTGCGGATCAAAGCCAAGTTTTGCGCGACGGTTTTGCCAAACCCGATGCCGGGGTCCGCAATTAAAAGCGCGCGCGGGATGCCGCCTTTGATCGCATCGTCAATGCGGTTTTCCAGATAGTCGTAAATATCAAGCACCACATGATCGTAGTTCGTATTGGCCTGCATGGTCTTTGGATCTGCCGAAGCATGCATCAGGCAAACCGCCACGCCACTGCGGGCGGCCACATCCATGCTTTGCGGGTCGTGGCTGAAGGCAGAAACATCGTTAAACAATGTGGCCCCTGCCTTGATCGCGGCATCGGCCACAGCCGCGTTGCGGGTATCAATGGAAATTGGCGTCGTGAAACCATCAGTTTTGAGGTTCGCAATCACCGGCGCAGTGCGCGCGATTTCATCGGCTTTTGGGACCATATCCGCACCGGGGCGGGTGCTTTCCCCACCAATATCGATCAGATCGGCCCCGTCTGCGGCCAATTGTTTGGCATGGGCCACAGCGCTTTCGGTACCAAAAGCATCGCCTCCATCCGAAAAACTATCGGGGGTGGCATTTACAATGCCCATCACATGGGCGCGGTCTAGGGAAAGTCCGCAAATTGCGGCCCGGCACTCGCTTAACCGCCCAAGCATCTTGGGCGGCACATCACCCGCAGGGACAATAATACCAGCGGCATCGCGGGACAGTTTTTCAACGTAGGAAAACCGCGCATGGGTGCCAGCGATGGCATGAGTTCCACCAGATTGCGGGATCGGGCGCCAATAGGTTTTTGACATGGTGTAAACTTGCCTTTTATCTTGCGATTACAACTGTTTGACACCCTGTCAAAGCGCTTTGCGAAAATAGACCACACGCTCTGTTTCTTCAAAGCCAAAACGGTCATGTACCTGCAGGCCAAGCGCATTGTCTTGCAGCACATCAGAGCCCATTTCACGAAAGCCCTTAGCGCGCGCGTCCTGTTCTAACCAGTCCAACAAACCTTGCGCAATGCCGCGCTGACGATGGGCAGGATCAACCCAGATCGCTTCAAGAAACGGGACCGGATGGGAATAACAGCCATTGGCAAAAGGGCGAATAGAGGTTTCGGCAAACCCGACCGCTTGCCCGTCCAAACGCGCGCAAATGCCCAAACGCTCTGGAGCCTCCAAAATGCGTGAAATTTCGGCGTTCAACCCGCTTTCAGAGCTATCAGGGAACAAAACCCGGTACATGGACAGCCAGATATCGCGATCCGCGCCGGACATTTCCCCAATCTCCAAGCCTCGCCCCATGCGCTAAAGGTCCAGAGTTTTCAATTCATCCGCATCTTGGGCTGAAAGCTCTATCACGCGGAGGCTTTCTTTGGCGCCATCCCAACCGCCATCCTTGCCATCGCTTATGACGATCAGACCGGCGGCATCTATTTCGCATGCGAACCAATGGGCCAAATGATGCGGGGCGTCTGCGTCATGTTCGGGTTTGGACACCGCGTCCAAAACGATCTTAGACGGGGCCCAAACGCTCATCTCACCCACACGGGCGGCGTGTTCCAACTCGGTGCGGGTTTCCACCACCACGCAGCGCGCATCAATGCCCGCCAAAAGCCAGGCATTTTGTTCCACCGACAACAGACGCAAGCGGCGCAACACCAAAGGGTGCGTATCGGGAAAGCTATCGCCAAGCATGTCCAAAGCAATCACGGCCGGGCGCGCCAAACCTTCGATGGCATCAAGCCAGCGGCCCAAATCCGGGCCGTTCAACACAGAATTGGGCATGAAAACAACGACTTGCTGGTGATCGAACTCCGCTAGAACGGGCGGGTCTTCGATGGCGGCGATGGTTTTTTGCGACAAATCCACCCGCGCGCGGGCGATTTCTACGCCCAAAGTGCCTGGAATACGGTCCAGCTTTTCGATGCGGACAAACACCCGCAAAGCACGGCGATCTGCCAAGCAGCGTTCGGCTACGCGTTCAGCCAATGTTTCGAGCAGATTGATACGTTCTGCGGACAATTGCGCCTCGATCGCCTCGACAATCGTGTCATAGGACAGCACCTTATCCACATCATCATCCTTAGCGGCGGTGGAGGCACCAACCTCTAGCACCACGTTAAAGCGGATGCGCTGGGTGGTGCCGCGTTCCGATTGAAACGCGCCAATTTCAACATCCTGAATAAAATCACGCACCGAAATTCGGTCGCGCATTTCCCCCGAACCCGTAGCCTTGGCCCGCGCAATCGGCACGTCAAAGGCGGTAGAGATATCGTCACTCATAGGCGCATTCCATCAGCAGTCTTTCTAGTTGGCCCCTATATAAGAGCGCGGGGGCGAAATCACAAAAACTTAAAGCCGCATCTTCCCCTTGGGAACAGCGCGGGCTAAAGCGCTGGTTCATTCTTCTTTGGCAATCACGGACCAAGCGATGGCTGTCACCAACATCAAAGCACGCTGCGAGGCCAAGGGCCTGCGTATGACCGACCAGCGTCGGGTGATCGCGGATGTGCTGGAAGCCGCCGATGACCACCCGGATGTGGAGGAGTTGTACCGCCGCGCCAGCGAGGTTGACGCACGCATTTCCTTGGCCACGGTGTATCGTACGGTCAAACTGTTTGAAGAAGCCGACATTTTAGAGCGGCACGAGTTTCGCGACGGGCGTGCGCGGTATGAAGATGCCAAGCGCGAACATCACGACCATCTGATTGATCTGAACACCGGCGAAGTGATCGAGTTTGTCGATGAAGAAATCGAAGCCTTACAAGAGCGCATCGCGGCCAAGCTGGGCTATGAATTGCGCGGGCATCGGTTGGAACTTTACGGCGTTGCAAAACAAGCCAGCACGAAACGAAAACCCGAATGAGCAAAAACCTCACCGCCATTTTAGCGATGGTTTTTGCAATGGCGGTGCTGGCATTTTCGGACGCTTTAATAAAAGTTGTAGCGCAAAGCCTGCCGATTGCGCAGATCTTGGTCATCATCAGCGCGCTTGGGGCGCTTGGTTTTGCGATTATCCTGAAACTGCAACGCCAAGCTATATTCCCGAAAGCGTTCTTTCATCCAAAAGTACTGGCGCGCAATCTCGCAGAAGCTTTTGCCGGGTTTTGTATGTTAAGCGCGCTGGCGATCACGCCGCTGACAACGGTGACAGCGATCATTCAAGCGGTGCCGGTTCTGGTCACCATCGGGGCGGTTCTGATCTTAAAAGAAAAAGTCGGATTGCGCCGTTGGGGTGCGGTTGCTTTGGGGCTGATCGGGGTTTTGGTGATTTTGCGTCCCGGTGCGATGGAAGGCGCGGCGGATATTGCGCCGGGCATGTTGTTGGCTTTGGGTGCGGCGGCCGGGCTTGCTTTGCGCGATGTTTTGACCCGCGCGGTCCCCAAGGGCATTCAAGTGACCCAACTGGCCGCTTGGGGCATGGGGTTTAATATACCTGCCGGGTTGATGTTGATGTCCTTTCAGCCTGAATTGATCCCCCTTCAGCCCAAAGACATCGCCATTTTGATCGCCTGCGTCTGTTCGGTCATGGCCGGGTATTTCGCGGTCATTACGTCGGTGCGTATGGCCGAAGTGTCCATCGTTGTGCCGTTTCGCTATACCCGCCTGCCCTTTGGGATTTTGCTCGGAATGTGGTTCTTTGGCGAGCGTTTAGACGCTTGGACGATTTTGGGGGCGTGTATTATTGTGGCCGCGGGGCTCTATATTATGCAGCGTGAGAGAAAGACCACTTTATCGAATCCACATTAGCCGTTATTGGGGGCGCAAAATCAGTATTTGAGCTTTAGGAGCAGTAACATGAGTGCAATCATCGATATTCGCGGTCGCGAGATTTTGGACAGCCGTGGCAACCCGACGGTTGAAGTCGACGTGACCCTAGAAGACGGCGCCTTTGGCCGCGCGATGGTGCCCTCTGGTGCGTCAACGGGCGCTCATGAAGCGGTTGAACTGCGCGATGGTGATCGCTCGCGTTATTCTGGCAAGGGCGTGCGCACGGCGGTGGCCAATGTGAACGGCGAACTTGCATCTGCTCTTATGGGAATGGATGCGACGGAACAGGTCGAGATTGACCAGACGATGATTGCCCTTGATGGCAAGGATAACAAAGGTCGTCTTGGCGCGAACGCCATTCTGGGGATTTCCATGGCGACGGCAAAAGCAGCGGCGGAAAGCTGTGGCATGCCGCTTTATCGTTACATCGGTGGCACCAACGCGCGCACCCTGCCCGTGCCGATGATGAACATCATCAATGGTGGCGAGCATGCGGATAACCCGATTGATATCCAAGAATTCATGATTATGCCTGTGGCCGCGACCTCGATTGCCGAAGCCGTGCGCATGGGGTCAGAGATTTTTCATGTGCTGAAAAAGATGCTGCACGAAGCAGGTCATTCCACCGGGATTGGCGATGAGGGTGGCTTTGCACCGGGTCTGTCATCAACGCGCGATGCGCTCGATTTCATTATGAAGTCCATCGACAAAGCGTCTTATGTGCCGGGCCAAGACGTTTATTTGGCGCTGGATTGTGCCGCGACCGAGTATCACGATGGCAAAGCCTATCAGATGCGCGGTGAAGGCAAGACGCTTACATCTGAAGAAAACGCGACTTATTTGGCCGGTTTGGTTGATGACTACCCGATCATTTCGATTGAAGATGGCATGTCCGAAGACGATTGGGACGGCTGGAAAATCCTGACGGATATGATTGGCGACAAATGTCAGCTGGTGGGGGATGATCTGTTTGTGACCAACCCAAGCCGTCTTGCCGAAGGGATTTCCACGGGCTGCGGCAACTCGCTTTTGGTGAAAGTGAACCAAATTGGTACGCTGACTGAAACCTTGACCGCTGTAGACATGGCGCACCGCGCGAACTTTACCGCCGTTATGTCCCATCGTTCTGGCGAAACAGAGGATGCGACGATTGCTGATTTGGCTGTGGCCACGAATTGTGGGCAGATCAAAACCGGCTCTCTGGCGCGCTCTGACCGGTTGGCGAAATACAACCAGTTGATCCGCATCGAAGAAATGCTGGGCGCACAAGCGCAGTATTCCGGCGCTCAGATCATGAAGGCCTGAGCCAACCTTTGACCCAATCGCCGCAACTTTATCTGGTCACGCCGGGGCAGTTTGATTTGTCAGACTTCCCGGCGCGGCTTGCGGGCCTGCTTGATGCGGGGTTGGTGGCTTGTGTGCGATTGGATTTGCCCGGCGCGGATGAGGACATGCTGCGCCGCAGTGCGGATGCTTTGCGCGATCTGTGCCATACGCGCGACGTGCCGCTGGTTTTGGCGGATCACTATCGCTTGGCTGCGAATTTGGGTCTTGATGGTGTGCATTTGCGCGGCTTGCGCGATATTCGCAACGCGCGGGACGAACTTGGCAAAGACGGCATTATCGGCGCGTTTTGCGAAGCCAGCCGCCATGACGGGCTAACCGCAGGGGATGCAGGGGCGGATTATGTGGCCTTTGGCCCGGTGACGCCAACCGCGCTTGGATCGGGTGATGTAGCGGGTGCTGACTTGTTTGAATGGTGGGCGCAGATGATAGAAGTGCCTGTTGTCGCCGAGGGCGGTTTGACGGATGACGCTTTGCGCAGCTTGGCGCCTTTTGCGGATTTCGTGGCTTTGGGCGCTGAAGTGTGGAGTGCTGATGATCCGGCTGCACGATTGGCGGAAATTGCGGCTTTGGTGTCTGACGGGGCGGGATAGCAGCTTTCGTGTTTGCTTAGACGGCCCGTGGGTTGGCGCTACAAAGCTGATGATGGGCACTTTATGGTGGCTATATTCCCCTTTGGTCATGACCCCTTGCAGATTTCAAACAAGCGCCAGCCCGCCGGAACGGGCCGTCGCTGGTCCGGCGGCTTCGCCTTGATTCCGGACCTTGGTACTTAAATTTGACTATCCAGAGAAATTTCAACCCGCCCCGTCGATGCCATCAAAACACCTTTAGCTTTCCGGCAAATCTTCCGCCAGTTCATCCAATATATCCAACAACATCTCATAACGCGCCGCGCCAATCCGGTCTTTTTGCACGGCGGCAAGGCGTTCTGCATGGGAATGATTGCGCTCGATCACCGCGCGCCCGGCAGCGGTGATCGCAAAATAGGCGCTGCGTTTATCGCGATTGTTGCGCGCGCGGATCACATGGCCCTTATCCGCCATCGTTGCAGAAATCCGCGTAAAACTGGGCCGCATGATCCCGGCTCGATCACAAATATGGCTCGCGGTTTGGGGGCCGAGCTCATCCAATATGCGCAACACCCGCCATTGTTGTTCGGAAATACCTTCCTCAAGTAGCATTTCACGCAAAGGCTGCGCCACTTGTTCGCGCGCACGGATCAACGAGATCGGCAGCGAGCGGGAAGTCGAGGGCAAGGCTTTGGGCATGACAAACGTCCCATAATTACGATTAATATATTAACTATAGGATTAAAAAGCAGAATTTCATAGTTAAATTAACATATCAATTATTTCCTCGCCCGTTTGATCAGCTGCGCCGCAAATGTATATGCATCACGCACAAGACGCTTGCTGTCCAGATCACCCAATTGATGTTATATTGATCGGAAAAACACTAGGGTGAGGACCGAAATCACATGAGCTACCTTGGTATAGACCTTGGCACATCTGGGCTGCGCGCGCTGTTGATGTCGGATGACGGGCAAATTATTGGCGCGGTCGAGCAGTCTTATACATCCGAGCACAAACAATCGGGTTGGAGCGAACAAGACCCTGCCCATTGGACCAAGGCGCTGGATGCGGCCATGCAAATTTTGCGCGCTGATTTTGCAGAATTTGCGCAACTGCAAGCGATTGGTGTGGCGGGCCACATGCATGGGGCTACGTTGCTCGATAAAGCGGGCGATGTGATCCGCCCTTGTATCTTATGGAACGACACGCGCTCCCACGCCGAGGCAAAGATGCTGGATAAAACCGATGGCGTGCGTGATTTATCTGGCAATATTGTCTTTCCCGGCTTTACCGCGCCAAAACTGCTGTGGGTGAAGCGGCATGAGCCGGATAATTTTGCCCGCGTGGCCAAGGTGCTGCTGCCTGCGGCTTATTTGAATTTTCATTTAACAGGCGACTATGTGGCAGACATGTCCGATAGTGCGGGTACATCGTGGTTGGATGTGACCAAGCGGCAGTGGTCCGCGCCTCTTTTGAAGGCGGGGCAGATGACGGAGGCGCAAATGCCCCGGCTGATCGAAGGCTCGCACCCCGCAGGCACATTGCGCGCTGATCTAGCGGAGCGCTGGGGCGTCAGCAAAGACGTGGTCATTGCCGGGGGCGCAGGTGACAACGCGGCGGCGGCTTGCGGCATCGGCGCGCTGAACGAAGGCGATGGGTTCTTATCCTTGGGCACTTCCGGGGTTTTGCTGGCAGCCCGCGATGGTTGCTACCCTGCCCCGGCATCGGCTTTGCATACTTTTTGCCATGCGGTGCCTGATCGTTGGTATCAGATGGGCGTCATGCTATCGGCCACGGACAGTCTGAATTGGCTGGCCTCAATCACCGGAAAATCCGCGCCAGATCTTACCATTGCTTTGGGCAAAGACTTACACGCTCCGGGCGGGCCGATGTTTTTGCCCTATCTGTCCGGCGAACGCACGCCGCATAATGATGCGGACATTCGCGGCAGTTTCACCGGGCTTGGGGTGGGAACCAGCGTTGAAGACCTGACCCAAGCGGTGCTGGAAGGGGTCGCCTTTGGCTTGCGCGATTCAATTGAAGCGTTCCATCAAACCGGCACGCGCATCGAGCGGTTGATGGCGATTGGCGGCGGGGCAAAGTCGGATTATTGGCTAAAGCTGATTGCAACGGTTCTGAATGTCACCCTGGAGCGCCCCAAAGACGGAGAGTTTGGCGCAGCAATGGGGGCCGCCCGCCTTGCACTCATGGCCCGCACAGGTGCCACATCAAAG